>NZ_KV786675.1:0-2297 GCF_001806955.1 Burkholderia sp. HMSC10F09 | reverse complement strand
GGGGAGCCGGCAGCGCCGGGCGCGTCCGGCCCGCACGCCGGTCCGGTGGGAGTCCGCCCGCGATCCGCGTGCACCGCAACCGGGCGCCGCGTCCGGCGCCCCGACCGCCACACCCGTACTCACCGGCGCCGCGCCGCATGCCCGGCCGGCCCTCCGAACCCGCCCGTCCAGGGCTTTCGCTATTCCGTTTTATGTTCCGTTCCCTGACGACCCTGATCAAGAAGTGGCGCGCGTCGCGCAGTGCGAGCCATCAGCTCGATGCGCTGCTCGCGCACGCGAACGCCGAGGCGTCGTACGCCGAGCGCAGCGAATGGCTGATCGAACTCGCGCACTGGCTGCGCCGCGGCGGCGCGATGCAGACCGCACAGGCCGCGCAGGACGGCTCGGCCGAACGCGGCGACGACGCCCGCGCCTATCCCGCGCATGCGCGGCTGCGCTACCTGTTCCACGTGCTCGATCGCAATCCGGCATGGAAGTCGCACGCGGCGCGCATCGTGCGCGGCATCCTGCGCGAATGCGACGGCATCTCGCTGCTGTGCGATGCGGGCATGCCCGTGCATTCGGGCTTCTTCGGCGCGCTGTTCGAGCGCATCGATGCGTCGCTGATTCCGCCGGCGCCGAATCGCCGCGAGCTGTCCGCGCTGTTCACGCTGATGTTCCCGACGCCCGACGACGCGCAGTGGATCGACGCGCTGCCCGACGATCTGCTCGCGCGGCTCGCGGATCTGCTCGCGTTCGACGTGACCGACGACGAGCGCCACGAACCTGGCTCGTTCTCGCGCGACCTGCTGGCCGCGCTGCACAACCTGACCTGCCAGATCAGCTCGACCGGCCTGTCGCAGACGGTGCGCAGCCGCCTGTCCGACGACGATGCGCGCACGCCGCTCGAAGCGCAGCCGTTCTACCGGCTCACGCGCGCGATGCTCGCGGTCGAAACCGCGCACGCGGCGGTCGAGGACGGCGGCGATCCGAGCAAGCTGCTGCACGAGGTGAACTATCTGCGCGTGCTGCTCGACGAATGCCGCGTCGCGGTCGACGACGTGTTCTCGCATCTGTACCGCAACGGCGTGTCGGTCGACATCGTGTTCCAGGTCGAGCGGATGCGGATGCGCATCCTGCGCGCGGAAACGCTGCTCAACGCGTGGATGGCGCGCGACGATCTGCGCGGCATGGCACGCCTGACCGCCGAACTCGTCGACGCGAACCAGAACAGCCAGAGCGTCGCGCACCTGATGCGCAGCAATTTCTCGCTGTTCGCGCGCAAGCTCGTGGAGACCAATGCCGATACGGGCGAGCACTACATTTCGCGCAGCCGCGCCGAGTATCTGAAGATGCTGCGCATGGCCGCGGGCGGCGGACTCGTGACCGTCGCGACCGTCTGCGTGAAGTTCGCGATCACCGGCGCGCACCTGCAGTCGATGCTCGAGGGGCTCCTCGCCGGCGTCAACTACGCGGCGAGCTTCATGCTGATGCACTTCCTGCATTTCACGCTCGCGACGAAGCAGCCCGCGATGACCGCGCCGACGCTCGCACGCGAGCTCGACGACACGGGCCACGACGAAGGCGTGAAGGCGTTCGTCGCGTCGGTGATCGCGCTGATCCGCACGCAGGCGGCCGCGATTTCCGGCAACGTGCTCGTCGTGCTGCCGGTGTGCCTGCTCGTGCAGCTGTTCGCGGCCGGCGTGCTGCACGTGAACGTGATTTCGCCGGAAAAGGCGCACGCGACGCTGCATTCGTTCTCGCTGTTCGGCCCGACGCCGTTCTACGCGGCGCTGACCGGCGTGCTGCTGTGGGCGTCGAGCCTGCTCGCCGGCTGGGCGGACAACTGGTTCGTGCTGCATCGCGTCGGCGACGCGCTCGCCTACAACCGCCGGCTGCGGCTCACGCTCGGCGCGGCCGGCGCCGCGAAGTTCGCGCACTTCTGCCGGTCCAACGTCGCCGGCGTCGTCGCGAACGTCGGGCTCGGGCTGATGCTCGGCCTGATTCCGGCGATCGTCACCGTGTTCCTGTTTCCGTTCGAAGTGCGGCACGTGACGCTGTCGGCCGGCTCGATCGGCGTGGCGCTCGGCGTGCTCGGCAAGAGCGCGCTCGGCACGCCGGAACTCTGGTGGGCCTGCGCGGGCGTGCTGAGCATGGCGATCCTCAACGTGCTGGTGAGCTTCGCGCTCGCGTTCACGATGGCCGTGCGCTCGCGCAGCCTGCGGCCGACGAAGGTGCGCGCGCTCGTCGCGGCGATCCTGCGCGCGGTCGTCGCGCATCCGTTCGGGCTGCTCTGGCCGGCCGCCGGCCGCGACGCG
>NZ_KV786674.1:0-1726 GCF_001806955.1 Burkholderia sp. HMSC10F09 | reverse complement strand
CGCGGCGTCACGTCGGACAGCTCGATCTCGCCGCCCAGACGCGCCGCCGCGCTGAATGCGAGATACAGGCCGACACCGTGCCCGCCCTGCGTGCTGTCGACCGGCATCGCGCCGAGCGATTCGCGCAGCGCGGCCGGAATGCCGGGCCCGTCGTCGCATACTTCGAATGCAATCTGGTCGGGCGTGCGATCGTGCACGACCTTCGCGGCCAGCGTCACGCGGTGCGGGCTCGCGCGCGCCGCGTTGTCGAGCAGGATCGTCAGGATCTGGCCGGCCGCGACCGTATCGTCGAGCGCGACGCCGGACGGGCGCGCCCCGAGCAGCTCGAACTGCACGTGCGGATGCCGCAGGCGCCAGTGCTCGACGAAGGTGTCGAGCCACTCGTCGACCGGCTGCCGGCTCGCCGGCGCACTCGCGCGGCTGCGCAGGCGCGCGAGCGCCGACGTGCACAGCATCATCTGTTCTTCGAGCACCTTCAGGTCGGCCTCGTAGCGCGCGAGCCCCGGATCGTCGCGCGCGGCGTCGCGCAGTTCCTCGGCGAGCATCGCGATCGTCGACAGCGGCGTGCCCATTTCGTGTGCGACCGTCGCGGCCTGCACGCCGAGCGCGACCGCGCGCTCGTCGCGCAGCAGCCGCTGCTGCGCGTCGCCGAGCGCCGAATCGCGCTGCCGCAGCGCATTCGACATGCGCGCGACGAACCACGCGATCAGCCCGACGCTCACCATGAAGTTCACCCACATCCCGGTGCGGTAGTAGTCGAACAGGTTCGCCGGATTGTCCATGTTCAGCGGCACCGAATCGAAACCGAGCGCCGCGTAGCAGGCGACGGCAAACGCCGCGAGCCAGATCATCAGATGCCACGGCAGCACGGCCGCCGCAATCGCGAGCGACGGCAGATACAGCGACACGAACGGATTCGTCGTGCCGCCCGACAGGAACAGCAGCGCCGACAGCGCACCGAGGTCGACCCACAGCTGGCCGAGCAGCTCGAAGTTCGTCTCCGGACGCGCGCGCAACACGCGCACCCACGTCAGCGCGTTGAAGACGATTTCGAGCGCGATGACCATCAGCATCGCCGGCAGCGGCAGATGCACGCCGAAATACGTCTGCACGACGCCGATCGTCACGAGCTGGCCGATGATCGCGAGATTGCGCAGCCAGAACAGATGACTCAGATTGACGCGCCCGGTGGTGGTGATTCGTTGCATCCGGGCAGTTTACCCGTTTCGCGTGCGGCGCCTCCAGCGGGGCCGGATCGCGGCCGCGCGCCGGCACGATCGTTCGCCGCCGGTTTCGCGCGTTGCGCGTCAGCCGGGCGCGCCCGCCATCCGTTGCGCGATCTCGGCGGCGAGGCATTCGGGGCACAGGCAGCGCACGCCGGGTGCCGACGGCGGCGCACCGGGCGGCGTCGGCATCGACGCGCACCAGCACTCGAACGGCTGCGTGTGCGCGCCGCAATCGAAGCCGCGCCCGCAGCGCGCGCAGCGCACGCGACGCGGAACCGAACGGGCGCCGGCGGAATCGGTCATGACGAAAATCGCGGAAACGGGCGACGCAGCGCCCTACGCGACAAGCATAGCGCGGCAGCCGGATTTTGCACGTCGGCCGATCGGCCGAGGCGCATCGCACGCGGGTGCGCATCCGGGCCGATCGCTGCACGGCCGGCGCCGCGCACAGGCCGCCCGGCCATGACTGGCGGGGCGCCGCGCGTTCTGCGCGGCGCTCA
>NZ_KV786673.1:0-5066 GCF_001806955.1 Burkholderia sp. HMSC10F09 | reverse complement strand
GCGGCTTGCCGGCCTGCTCGTCCTGCTGCCGGCGCGGCGGCTGGCCCTGCTGCCCGCGCGCGTCGGCCGCACCATCCGGGTGCCGGGCCGACGGCGCTTTTGCCCGCGTCGCCGCGGGACTTTTAGGTACATTCGACATGGGGGCGCATTATAATCCCGCCCATGAATTCCCAAACCGACCTCCCCCCGGCGCAGACCGCCGACGCGAACCTGCCGGCCGCCGACGATTCGGCCCTCAGGCACGCGCAGTTCGTCGACTGGATGCGTTCCGTCGCGCCCTATATCCACAAGTTCCGCAACAACACGTTCGTCGTGGGGTTCGGCGGCGAGGTGGTGCAGCAGGGGCTGCTGAACGCGCTCGTGTCCGACATCGCGCTGCTGCAGGCGATGGGCATCCAGATCGTGCTCGTGCACGGCTCGCGGCCGCAGGTCGAGGAGCAGCTGAACCTGCACGGCGTCGAATCGGAGTTTTCGCACGGGCTGCGGATCACCGATGCGCGCGCACTCGAATCGGCGAAGGAAGCGGCCGGCGAAGTGCGCCTCGACATCGAGGCCGCGATCAGCCAGGGTCTGCCGAACTCGCCGATGGCGCATGCGCACATCAGCGTCGTGTCGGGCAACTTCGTCACCGCGCGGCCGGTCGGCATTCTCGACGGCGTCGATTTCGCGCACACGGGTATCGTGCGCAAGATCGACGCGGAGTCGATCCGCCATTCGCTCGCGAGCCGCAAGCTCGTGCTGCTGTCGCCGCTCGGCTTCTCGCCGACGGGCGAGGCGTTCAACCTGTCGATGGAAGACGTCGCGTCGGCCGCCGCGATCGCGCTGCGCGCGGACAAGATCATCTTCCTGACGGACGGCCCGGGCATCGTCGACGACGCGGGCGAGCTGATCCGCGAAATGTCGCTCGACGCGGCGGCCGAACTGCTCGACTCGGGCAACATCCAGGGCGACGACGCCTTCTTTCTCAAGCATTCGATTCGCGCGTGCCGCGGCGGCGTCACGCGCGCGCACCTGATCCCGCAATCGCTCGACGGCAGCATGCTGCTCGAGCTGTTCCTGCACGACGGCGTCGGCACGATGATCTCGTACGAGAACCTCGAGAGCCTGCGCGAGGCGACGCCGGACGACGTCGGCGGCATCCTGTCGCTGATCGAGCCGCTCGAGGCGGACGGCACGCTGGTGCGGCGCGGCCGCCACCAGATCGAACGCGACATCGATCACTTCTCGGTGATCGAGCACGACGGCGTGCTGTTCGGCTGCGCGGCGCTGTATCCGTACCAGCAGGAGAAGATCGGCGAAATGGCGTGCCTGACGGTCGCGCCGGAAGCGCAGGGCTCGGGCGACGGCGAGCGTCTGCTCAAGCGCATCGAGCAGCGTGCGCGTGCACGCGGCCTCACGCACATCTTCGTGCTCACGACGCGCACCGAGCACTGGTTCCTGAAGCGCGGCTTCGTCAAGGCGACGGTCGACGACCTGCCGGAAGACCGCCGCAAACTCTATAACTGGCAGCGCAAGTCGCTCGTGCTGATGAAGCAGCTCTGAGCGCAGGCACGCCTGCCCTCCCCCAGACCGATTACAGGAGAAGTACACGATGGCTCGAATGATTCAATGCGCGAAGCTCGGCAAGGAAGCCGAAGGCCTCGATTTCCCGCCGCTGCCGGGCGAACTCGGCAAGCGCATTTACGAGAACGTCTCGAAGGAGGCCTGGCAGGGCTGGCTCAAGCAGCAGACGATGCTCATCAACGAAAACCGTCTGAACATGGCCGACCCGCGCGCGCGCCAGTATCTGATGAAGCAGACCGAGAAGTACTTCTTCGGCGAAGGCGCGGATCAGGCGTCCGGCTACGTGCCGCCCACCGAAGGCTGACGTGCGACAGGCGGGGCCGCGGCACAGCGCGCGGCCCGTGCCCGAAACGAGGCGGCACCGCGCATCGCACGGTGCCGTTTTTCATTGGCGAGGCCGCATGTGCGGCGGCGCGAGTGGCGACCCTGCCGTGCTGCACGCGATCATGCGGTTTCCCCGGCCGGCTTCAGCCTGCGCGCGTCGTCGCGCGGGGCCGCAGCGTCGCCGGCCGGCTCGGCCGCCCATTCGGCTGCATCGCTACGCTCGGCGCTCGACAACGCGTCCGCGCGATGGCCGGTGCGATTGAGCAGCGCGATCATGCAGACGAGCGACACGAGCGCGTAGATGCCCGACGCGATCGCGACGCCGACGATGCTGCCGGTCGAATTCAGAATCGCCTGCGCGAGCACCGGCGTGCCGCCGCCGACGACGAGCGCACTCAACTGATACGCGAGCGACAGCCCCGTATAGCGGACATTGGCCGGAAACACGCGTGCGAGCACCCCGCCGACCGCCCCGTAGAACATCGCGGACGGAATCGTCGAGATGCACATCCCCGCGACCGCGACCCAGTACGAACCGGTGCCGACCGCGTGGAACATCAGCGGCATCAGCACGATTTCCGGAATCAGGATCCAGCACATCGCGCGGCGCATGTCGACCTTCGACACGAACCACGCGCCGACCGGCTGCATCAGGAACTGCACGACGAGCGACATCGAGAGGATGCCGAGGAACGTGCCCTGCGCGTAGCCGAGTTCCTTCGTCGCCCACGACAGCGCGAACGTGCTGCGGAAATACGTGACGTTGATCACCGGCAGCGTGCCGGCCGCGAGCAGCACGACGACCCAGTGATCGCGCACGACCTCGCGCAGCGGCAGTTTCACGGTGCGCTTGCGTGCGAGTACGCGCTGCATGTCGGCCGACTCCTCGAGCTTCAGCCGGATCACCATCCCGACGATCACGAGCACCGCCGACAGCAGGAACGGAATGCGCCAGCCCCACATCAGGAAATCGGGCGTCGGCATCGCGCTCAGCGCGAAGAACGCGCCCGTCGCGAGCAGGTTGCCGGTCGGCGAGCCCTGCTGCGCGAATGCCGCGTAGAGGATGCTCTTGTGCTTTGGCGCGTTCTCGCTCGCGATCAGCACCGCGCCGCCCCACTCGCCACCGACCGCGATGCCCTGCAGCACGCGCAGCACGACGAGGCCCGCCGGCGCCCATACGCCGATCTGCGCGTAGGTCGGCAGCAGGCCGATGCCGGTCGTCGCGAGCCCCATCATCACGAGCGTGATGACGAGCGCGGTCTTGCGGCCGACGCGGTCGCCGAGATGGCCGAACACGATGCCGCCGAGCGGCCGCGCGGCGAAGCCGGCCCAGAACGTGACGAACGCGAGCAGCGTCGCGACGCCCGCGTCCATGTCGCTCGAAAAGAACACTTTGCCGAACACGAGCGCGGCGGCCGTGCCGTAGATATAGAAGTCGTACCACTCGATCGTCGTGCCGACGAAGGCCGCGAACGCGGCGCGGCCGGGCTTCGCGGGCAATGCGGGTTGGGTGTGCGGACCGTTCATCGATGTCTCCATGTTTGTTGTCGGCGGCGCGATGCGGCGCGCCGTCCGTGCGGCCGGGATCGCCGCCGGCCGGCGGCGGCTCGTCAGCCGTGCGGTTCGCTCCCGGCGGCGCGTTCGGCGCAAACCTCGCCGCCGGCCGCTTGCTCACCGGACGCGTCCTTTAGCACGCCGGCATCGAACAGTTGCTGCTGCAGCGCCGGGTCGACGCCCAGCCGATCGAGTACCGCGCGCGTATCGCTGCCGAGTGCGGGCGGCGGCCGCCGATAGGTGGCCGGCGTGCGCGAGAGCTTCACCGGCGAGGCGGTGCCGCGATACGCGCCGATCTCGACGAACAGGTTGCGGTGCAGCGCATGCGGATCGCGCGCGACGTCGGCGACCGTACGCACGGGCCCGCACGGCACGCCCGCGGCCATCAGGTCGCGCGCGAGCGGTTCGCACGCATGCGCGGCGAGCCGCGCCTCCAGCTCGGCCTTCAATTCCGCGCGGTGCGCGCAGCGGCTGCGGTTGTCGACGAAACGCGGATCGTCAGCCAGCGCCGGCACGCCGAGATGCCCAACGAGCCGCGCGAACTGCCGATCGTTGCCAACCGCAAGAAAGATCGGGACGGTCGCCGTCCGGTAGCTGTCGTACGGCGCGATGTTCGGATGCGCGTTGCCGCTGCGCTCGGGCACGCGCGCCGAGCCGAAGAAGTTCGGCAAATGCGGATGCAGCAGCGACACGCCGCAGTCGTACAGCGCGATGTCGACCGACTGACCGCGCCCGCTCTTCTCGCGCTCGGCGAGTGCGAGCAGGATGCCGGCCAGCGCGTTGAGGCCCGTCACCATGTCGACGATCGGCAGGCCGATGCGCGTCGCGTCGCCGTCGCGCTCGCCGTTCACGCTCATCAACCCCGCCATCGCCTGGATCACCGCGTCGTAGCCCGGCAAGCCGCCAAGCGGGCCGTCGGCGCCGAAACCCGTCACTGCACAGTGGATCAGCCTCGGGAAACGCGGCTGCAGGTCGCGCGTATAGTCCATCCCCCAGCGCGCGAGCGTACCGGGCTTGAAGTTCTCGACCAGCACGTCGGCGTCCTCCAACAGCCGCCAGAGGATCGCGCGCCCTTCGTCGCGCGACAGGTCGAGCGCGAGCCCTTCCTTGTTGCGGTTCACGCCCAAGAAGTACCACGCGGTGTCGCCCGCGAACGGCGGCCCCCAGCCGCGCGTCTCGTCGCCGGCGGGCGGTTCGATCTTGATGACCGTCGCACCGTGGTCGGCGAGTGCCTGCGTGCAGTACGGGCCGCCGAGCACGCGGCTCAGGTCGACGACCTTGAGGCCGTCCAGTGCGCCACGCGAAGCGTTCATCGCTCGACCTCCGGCAGCAGGTCGAGCGCGACGTCGAGCGACACCGGCGCGCCACGCAGCAAAGTGTCGAACGCCGCGGCTTCGTCGTCGCGCGACGCCGGTGCGAGCGGATCGACGGGCAGCAGCTTGTGGCGCACGAGCAGATGCGCGAGCGCGAGACGGCGGTAATCGGGCGCGAGCCGCGCGCCCTCGCACGCCATCAGCACGGCCGCGCTCGCGTAGTACAGCGCGGACGCCGCCTGCCGCACGCACGCGTCGTCGCCGTCGGCCGCGACGCGCGCGAGCCCGTCGCAAGCGCGCGCCAGAATGCGC
>NZ_KV786672.1:0-1299 GCF_001806955.1 Burkholderia sp. HMSC10F09 | reverse complement strand
CAACGTCTCGAACCACGTGATGTTCCTGCATCAGGGGCGTACGGAGGAAGAGGGCGATCCGAAGGAGGTGCTGGTGCGGCCGCAGAGCGAGCGCCTGAAGCAATTCCTGTCGGGCAGTCTGAAGTAACGCGCGCGCAGGTTCGCTTCGTGGTACCGGTGTCTCGTCCCGCAGGCGCCACCCGCACGACGCAGGTGGCGATCGTTGCATTGCCGCCCGTGTCGATGTCGGGCGTGGGTCCGATCGTCGATGCGCTGCATCTGGCGAACGAGATCGACGGGCGGCTGCTGTACCGGTGGCAGGTGTGTTCGTGGGACGGGCGGCCGGTGCCGCTTGCCGGCGGTGCGCAATGGCATGCCGATGCGGCGTTCAACGATGCGATTGCGTGCGACTGGCTGATCGTGATTTCGGAGCGCTTTCAGCAGTTTGCCGATTACCGGCTGTTTCTCGCGAGTCTGGCGCGGGTTGGGCAGCGCACGCCGCTCGTGAGCGGGATTCACCATGGCGTGTGGTGGCTCGCGATGGCGGGGCAGTTGTCCGGCTATCGCGTGAGCGTGAACTGGGAGACGTATCAGCAGTTTGCCGAGCAGTTCGAGCGATCGATCGTCACGCAGCAGATCTTCGAGATCGATCGCGATCGGGCGACGTGTGCCGGCGGGCAGGCGACTGTCGATTTCATGCTGGCGATGATCGGCCGCGAGCATGGGCCGGAGCTGTCGGAGCGGATTGCCGATGCGCTCGGGGCCGGTACGCTGCGCAGCGGCGAGGAGCGACAGCGGATTCCGTTCGTGACTGCGCCGGGCGAGCGGCATCCTCGGCTCAACGATGCGTTGCTGCTGATGGAAGCGAATATCGAGGATCCGCTGACGACCGATGAAATCGCGGGATTGGTCGGTGTGTCGCGGCGGCAGCTCGAGCGGCTCTTTCGGCAGTATCTCGGCGCGATGCCTTCGAAGTACTACCTCAATCTACGGTTGCTCAAGGCGCGGACTCAATTGCAGCGGACCAGCAAGTCCGTCGTTCAAGTCAGCCTCGCATGCGGGTTTTCTTCGGCCGCGCACTTTTCCAATGCGTATCGGGAGCGGTTCGGGGTGACGCCGCGGGAGGATCGGCGGGCCTGGCTCGAGAAGCAGACGGGCGGCGGCAGTGAACCACGGGCGGGGGCGCTCGTCGAGCGCGGGAAGGATTGAGGGCTTCGGGGGCGTGCGCGTCGGCTTGCGGGTGGTGCGCCTGCGTTGGGCTTGAAGCACCTGTCGTCGTGTCGGTCTATTAGCGTCGCCCCTGCGCGGGGCGGCGGTTAC
>NZ_KV786671.1:21939-26254 GCF_001806955.1 Burkholderia sp. HMSC10F09 | reverse complement strand
CCCGACGGCGCGACGGGCTCCACCGGCGGGCGCGGCACCGGCTTGCTGCGCGGTTTCGGCCGCGCCTGCGGGTCGGGCTTCCACAGCGTCGGACGCGCATAGCGGCCGTTCTGCCGCGGCGCCATCGGATTGACGGTATGCGCGGTGGTCGGCTGCACGATGTCGTCGTCGCGATACAGCGCGCTGCGCGGCAGGTCCGCGATGCCGTGCGCATCGTCGTCGCCGGTGTCGCGCGCCAGCTTCACGCCGAACGACGTGTCGACCCAGGCGGCGAACCGGCGCCAGCCGATGCCGGTGAGCCACGGCAGCCCGGCGAACAGCAGCACGACCATCGCGACCGGCGTGCCGATCGGGCCGAGCACGTGCGCGAAGCCGCCCGCGAACGCATGGCCGAGCGCGTTCGTGTCGGGACCGGACAGCGCGCTCGTCAGCGTGCAGCTCGCGACGAATACGGCCGCAAAGCCGAGCCACAGGCGAATCGAGCCGGGGCCGGCGAGGCCGCCGCCGCCAGGCAGCATCGCCTGCACGAGACGCCAGAAGAGGAGGAGGAACCAGACGGCGGAGATGCCGAACCAGCCGAAAACAACCGTGTGCATGCTTTGAAACGAAGTAAGGCGGGGAGCGCGATGCGCGACCCGCCGAGTTTAACCGGCCGACGACCCGGACAAGGACCAACAGGACACCCGGACAGCGCGGCGCGAATCCGCCGCGCGACCGGTCATGCGGACGATGCGCGCGGAGAAAGGCGGCCGGTCGGCCATCTCCGCGCGCGACGTCATTGACCGCGGCGCGTGAACGTCAGCGTGTCGCCGGCTTCGGTCACGATCTGCAACTGCTGCGGCGCGCGCATCAGCACGCCGGTCTTCGCGATGTGCGCGAGCGCATCGAGATACGCGCGTTCGAGCTGCCCGCCGAGCGTGTTCGGACAGGCCATCCGCGTACCGGCGAGCGGCCCGAAGCTCAGCAGCCCGTTCTTCACGTTGTACGGACCCATGTAGCGGTTGCAGCCCGAAAACCCGCTCGCGTGCCGAACACCCGACTGCGTCGACAGCTGAAGCTTGATCGGCTCGCCGTTGTCGCCGTGCGGAATCGTGCGCGGCGTGCCGTCCGCGTTCTGCCAGCGCGTCAGTTCCCAACTCGTGTCGTCGAGCAGCTGGACCGCGGCGGGGTTGTACGGATCGGGTGCGGGGGCGGCGGAATCGGGGTGGGTCGGCATCGCGCAGGCGGCGAGAAGCGTGGCAAGGGTCAACGCGCAGAGCGGCGCGCGCAGCGGGCGAAGCAGGCCGGCGCGTGCGCGTGCGGTGGCGGACGGGTGGAACATGGGCCTCGTGCCTCATCGGATTCTGAACAAGGCGTAAGAGTAACGCACCCGCGCCGCGCGAGGCGAGCCGACACGCGGCGCGCGAAAACGTTCGCGGCCCGGCCGCGCGCCGCATCCGACGGCGGCGAAGCGCGCGAACCGGCCCGGCCCGCGTGTTAACATCGGAGCCGTTTTCGTCCTCCACCAGAAGCGGGAAATCACATGCAGATCGGTCAGCGGCTCGGTACGCCGCTTTCGCCGTCGGCCACGCGCGTCATGCTGCTCGGCGCGGGCGAGCTCGGCAAGGAAGTCGTCATCGCGTTGCAGCGACTCGGCGTCGAAGTCATCGCGGTCGACCGTTACCCGGATGCGCCGGGCCATCAGGTCGCACACCGCGCCCACGTGATCGACATGACGGACGGCGCCGCGCTGCGCGCGCTCGTCGAGGCCGAGCGTCCGCACCTGATCGTGCCGGAGATCGAGGCGATCGCGACCGACGCGCTCGCGCAGATCGAGGCGGCCGGGCTTGCCGAAGTGATCCCGACCGCACGCGCGACGCAATTGACGATGAACCGCGAAGGCATTCGCCGGCTCGCGGCCGAAACGCTCGGGCTGCCGACGTCGCCGTATGCATTCGCCGAGTCGTTCGACGAGTTCGCGGCCGCGGTCGCGCAGATCGGCATGCCGTGCGTCGTGAAGCCCGTGATGTCGTCGTCGGGCAAGGGGCAGTCGGTCGTACGGACCGAAGCCGACGTGAAGCCCGCGTGGGACTACGCGATGGCGGGCGGTCGCGTGAATCACGGTCGCGTGATCGTCGAGGGCTTCATCGACTTCGAATACGAAATCACGCAGCTGACCGTGCGCGCGATCGATCCTGTCACACTCGACACGCGCACGTGGTTCTGCGAGCCGATCGGCCATGTGCAGGTCGCGGGCGATTACGTCGAATCGTGGCAGCCGCAGCCGATGCGCGCGGCGGCGCTCGAGAAATCGCGCGAGATCGCGCACAAGGTCACCGAGGCGCTCGGCGGGCGCGGGCTGTTCGGCGTCGAGCTGTTCGTGCGCGGCGACGAAGTGTGGTTCTCGGAAGTGAGCCCGCGGCCGCACGATACGGGGCTCGTCACGCTCGCATCGCAGCGCCAGTCGGAGTTCGAATTGCACGCGCGCGCGATTCTCGGGCTGCCGGTCGATCCGACGCTCGGTTCGCCGGCCGCATCGGCCGTGATCTACGGCGGGCTCGACGCGCGCGGGATCGCCTTCGAAGGCGTGCGCGACGCGCTCGCGGTGCCGGGCGCCGATCTGCGGCTGTTCGGCAAGCCGGAAAGCTTCACGAAACGGCGCATGGGCGTCGCGCTCGCGACGGGCGCGAACGTCGACGAAGCGCGCGAGCGCGCGAAACGTGCAGCCGCGGCCGTCCGGCCCGTAGCGGGCAACTGATCAACCGGGAGTGCGCCATGGCGCCGATCTGGATGCGTATCGCAAAACTGGCCGCCGCAGCGGCGCTTGCGGCGGGCCTTGCCGGCTGCGGGCTGGCGGCCGCGCCGTGCCGCATCGCCTCGGCCGGGCTCAAGATCGTGCCGGTCGTCGGCCACGTCGCCGCGGCGCCGACCGACGCATGCGCCGACGTGATCGATCCGTGACCCGTGCAGACAGCGCACTGCCCATAACCGACAACGACAAGCCGCGCCGGCGGGGCGCGCATTTTCATTCGTCTTCCGAGAGGACCTGCATGATTCGTCAAACCGTCGCCGCGCTCGCGCTGGCTGGCCTCACCGTTTCCGTCGCGCATGCGGCGCAGCTGACCATCGAGGAAATCGACGCCGATGCGCGCCAGACGGTCGCGTATCAGTGCGCGAACCAGCCGCAGCCGGTGCGCGTGTCGTACTGGCTCGCGGGCAACGGCCAGAGCTTCGCGCTCGTGCCCGTGAACGGACAGCGGCTGCTGTTCGTCGATACCGTGTCGGCGTCGGGCGTGCGCTATCAGGCCGGCCGCTATACGTGGTGGACGAAGGGCAAGGAAGCGACGCTGCGCGACGAAATCGCCGACGAGAAATCGCCGCCGCTGCTCGCGGACTGCGTGCAGGTCGACAAGAAGAAAAAGCGCAAGGGCTGAGCGGCGGCCGAGCGGCGCGAAAGCGCGCCGGGTCCGGCCGGATTGCGACTCAATCAGGGCTCGAACGCTGCGCCGGACGCGGGTCGCCCTCCGTCTGCGAAGCCGCCACAGGCATGCGGCGAACCGCCGTGGCGGCCGTTCGCGGCGTTGTCACGGACAGACGGCCGCACGGTGCTACAATACGGCCCTTTCCGCCGGCATTCGCGCCGAACGGAGTCCGCACGGCCTGGCGTCCGACGTTCGCATCGAACCGGTCCCAAGCGCCAGAGCGGCGCCGCGCGGCGCGCCGCGGCTCCGTCTACTTCCGAAATGTGATGAGCGCAGGCCCGGCCGGCCTGACGCGCGATGTCCCCGCCGCGCCTTTTGAGCGAAACGCCACCATGTCCGATTCTGTCGCCAAGCCTGTCGACGCCACCTTCGATCAATTCGGCCTTGCCGCCGATATCCTGAAAGCCATTGCGGAGCAGGGCTATACGACGCCGACGCCGATCCAGGCGCAGGCCATTCCGGTCGTGCTCGCCGGCCGCGACGTCATGGGCGCCGCGCAAACGGGCACCGGCAAGACCGCGAGCTTCTCGCTGCCGATCATCCAGCGTCTGCTGCCGCAGGCGAACACGAGCGCGTCGCCCGCGCGCCACCCCGTGCGTGCACTGATCCTCACGCCGACGCGCGAACTCGCCGACCAGGTCGCCGCGAACGTGCACGCATACGCCAAGCACACGCCGCTGCGCAGCGCGGTCGTGTTCGGCGGCGTCGACATGAACCCGCAGATGGCGGAACTGCGCCGCGGCGTCGAGATCCTGATCGCGACGCCGGGCCGTCTGCTCGACCACGTGCAGCAAAAGACCGCGAACCTCGGCCAGGTACAGATTCTCGTGCTCGATGAAGCGGACCGGATGCTC
>NZ_KV786671.1:0-21919 GCF_001806955.1 Burkholderia sp. HMSC10F09 | reverse complement strand
CGATGAAGCGGACCGGATGCTCGACATGGGCTTTCTGCCCGACCTGCAGCGCATTCTGAACCTGCTGCCGAAGGAGCGTCAGACGCTGCTGTTCTCGGCGACGTTCTCGCCCGAAATCAAGAAGCTTGCGTCGACGTACCTGCGCAACCCGCAGACAATCGAAGTCGCGCGCAGCAACTCGACGAACGCGAACGTCACGCAGATCGTCTACGACGTCGCCGAAGGCGACAAGCAGGCGGCGGTCGTGCAACTGCTGCGCGATCGCGGCCTCAAGCAGGTGATCGTATTCTGCAACAGCAAGATCGGCGCGAGCCGCCTCGCGCGTCAGCTCGAACGCGACGGCGTGGTCGCATCGGCGATCCACGGCGACAAGTCGCAGCTCGAGCGGATGCAGGCGCTCGACGCGTTCAAGCGCGGCGAGATCGAGGCGCTCGTCGCGACCGACGTGGCCGCGCGCGGTCTCGACATCGCGGAACTGCCGGCCGTGATCAACTTCGATCTGCCGTTCAACGCGGAAGACTACGTGCACCGGATCGGCCGCACGGGCCGTGCGGGCGCGACCGGCGACGCGCTGTCGCTGTGCAGCCCGAACGAGCGCAAGCAGCTCGCCGATATCGAGAAACTGATCAAGCGTCCGCTCGAGATGCAGACGCTCGTGCTCGACAAGCCGGCGCGCCATCGTCATGAAGAGCGCGGCGGTGAACGCGGCGGCGAGCGCGGCGGGCGGCGCGATCGCGACGAGCATCGCGGCGCGTCGGGCCGCCGGTCGCCCGGTGCGGAGCGTGGGCATCATCGCCGCCACGAGCCGCCGGTCGACGATTTCTTCCTCAAGCCGTACGAGCCGTCGGCGCCGGCCAAGCAGGCCGAAGACGCGAAGCCGGCGCAGCCCGAGAAGAAGACGCCGAAGCGTCAGGTTGCCGCGTTGCTCGGCGGGTTCGGCATGCCGCGCAAGCCGACGAGCTGAAGCACGCGCTGAAGCGGTGCGCCGGTCGCGGATCGGCGCAGCGTGTGGAACGGAACCCCGGCGGGCGCATGCGACTTGGCATGCGCCCGTTTTTGTTGGGCATTCGGGGCTGGAGCGGCACGCGCGGCGGTGCGATGCCGTGCCGCGTGGCGTATAGGCTTGCGCGTCGCAAGCGCGCCGGGCGCTCGCTCGGCGTGGCGGCCGTTATTGCGCGTGCGGCCCGAAGCGGCGCGCCCATGCGTCGGTCGCTGCTGCGTAGAACGCATCGAGCGTCGTACCGGGCAGCGGGCGGTCGGGCGTGCTGAGTCCAAGATGTGCGGCAGCCGCCTGCAGCGCCGGCAGCGGATCGTCGCGTTCGAGCGCCGCAGCGCCCGTTTGCTTGCTGAGCTTTTCGCCGTTCGCGTCGACGACGACCGGAACATGCAGGTACGCGGGTGTCGGCACGCCGAGACAGCGCTGCAGATAGATCTGCCGGGCCGTCGAATCGAGCAGGTCGGCGCCGCGCACGACGTGCGTGATGCCGGCATCGGCGTCGTCGACGACGACTGCCAGCTGATACGCCCATTGCCCGTCCGCGCGCTTCAGCACGAAATCGCCGACTTCGGTCGCGAGATTCTGCGATTGCGCACGTTGCCAGCGATCGTCGAACGCGACGATCGCGGCATCGCCGTCCGGCACGCGCAGGCGCCAGGCGCGCGCCGGCTTGCCGTGCAGGCCCGTGCGGCACGTACCGGGATACGCGAGCGTCGTGTGGCGCTCGTGCGCGGCGCGCAGCGAATCGGCGATTTCCTTGCGCGTGCAGCCGCACGGATAGACGAGGCCGGCGGCGACGAGCCGCTCGAGCGCGGCCGCATACGCGGCTTCGCGCGTGCTCTGCCACACGGGCGGCTCGTCCGGCGTCATCCCGAAATGCGCGAGCGTCGCGAGGATGTCGTCGGCCGCGCCGGGGACCGTGCGCGGCCCGTCGATGTCCTCGATCCGCACGAGCCACGCGCCGCCGTGTGCGCGCGCATCGAGCCAGCTCGCGAGCGCGCCGACGAGCGAGCCGAAATGCAGCGGACCGGTGGGCGACGGCGCGAAGCGGCCGCGATAGCCGTTCATCGGCAGTGCGCGTGGCGCGCGCTTACGCCGCCGCGTCGGCCGTATGCGCGCAGGCCGGGCACGACTTGCCGGGCACGTAGCTCGGCGACTGCTGCGCCTCGGGCGTGACGACGGCGCGGCACGCGAAACAGGTGACGTCGCCGGCCGGCTGCAGTTCCGGCGTCAGCGCGGTGCGATAGTCGAACACGAAGCAGTCGCCGTGATAGTGCGCGCCGCCGACTTCCTCGAAGTACTTCAGGATGCCGCCTTCGAGCTGATACACGTTGTCGATGCCGATTTCCTTCATGTGGATCGCGGCCTTCTCGCAACGGATGCCGCCGGTGCAGAACGACACGACCGTCTTGCCTTCGAGGTCGGCGCGATGCGCGTCGATCACGTCGGGAAACTCGCTGAACTTGCCGATCCGGTAGTCGAGCGCGCCGTCGAACGTGCCGACGTCGACTTCGAACGCGTTGCGCGTGTCGAGCATCACGACCGGCCGGCCGTTGTCGTCGTGACCGCGATCGAGCCACGTCTTCAGCGTGCGCGCGTCGACCGACGGCGCGCGGCCGAGCTCCGGCTTGATCGCGGGCTTCTTCATCGTGATGATTTCGCGCTTCAGGCGCACGAGCATCCGGCGGAACGGCTGCGAGTCGGACAGGCTTTCCTTGAACTGCAGCGTCGCGAACTTCCCTTCGAACAGCGGATCGTGGCGGATGTAGTCGATGAACGCGTCGGTCGCTTCGCGCGTGCCGGCGACGAACAGATTGATGCCCTCCGGGGCGAGCAGGATCGTGCCGCGCAGGCCGAGTTCGTTGCAGCGCGCGGTGACGAGCGGACGCCATTGCTCGTTCGCGTCGAGCGACACGAAATGATAGGCGGCGAGGTTGACGATGGTCATGGTGTTCGGACGGTAAAACGGCCGCGGCCGTGCGAGCGCACGGCGGCCCGCAAAAAAGGGTGCGAAGCCGGGCGGAGATTCGAAAACCCGTATTATCCCGCAAACCGCGTCGTCGCCGACACCCGGCCGAACGGCCAGGCCGCGACGGCGCGCCGCCGGCATCGGCCGAACGGCCGGTACGGGGATTTTTTGGGCAGCCTGCGCGGCGACGCGGCTACAATAGCGCCCATGTCAGATCCTCGCTTCGTCCATCTCCGCGTTCACTCCGAATTCTCGATTGCCGACGGCATCGTGCGTCTCGACGACATCGTCAAGGCGGCGGCCGCCGACGGTCAGGGCGCGCTCGCGCTGACCGATCTGGGCAACGCATTCGGTCTCGTCCGTTTTTACAAGGAAGCCCGCAGCAAGGGCGTGAAGCCGATTGCCGGCTGCGACGTCTGGATCACGAATCCGGACGATCGCGACAAACCGTCGCGCCTGCTGCTGCTCGTGAAGAACAAGCGCGGCTACCTGAATCTGTGCGAGCTGCTGTCGAAGGCGTGGCTCACGAACCAGTACCGCGGGCGCGCGGAGCTCGACGCGAGCTGGCTCGAGGGCGAGCTGTCCGAAGGGCTGCTCGCGCTGTCGGGCGCGCAGCAGGGCGACATCGGCCTTGCGCTCGCGGCCGGCAACGAGGAAGCCGCGCGCCGCCATGCGCAGCGCTGGGCGAAGGTGTTCCCCGGCGGCTTCTATATCGAGCTGCAGCGCTACGGGCAGCCGGGCGCGGAGGCGTACATCCAGCAGGCCGCGACGCTCGCCGCGTCGCTGAAGCTGCCGGTCGTCGCGACGCATCCGACGCAGTTCATGACCGACGACGATTTCACCGCGCACGAGGCGCGCGTGTGCATTTCGGAAGGCGACATCCTCGCGAACCCGCGCCGCCAGAAGCGTTTCACGACCGAGCAGTATTTCCGCACGCAGGACGAAATGGTCGCGCTGTTCGCCGATCTGCCGTCCGCGATCGCGAACACGGTCGAAATCGCGAAGCGCTGCAACCTGACGCTCGAGCTCGGCAAGCCGAAGCTGCCGCTGTTCCCGACGCCGGACGGCATGTCGCTCGACGACTACCTGATCCAGCTGTCGAAGGAGGGGCTCGAAAAGCGTCTCGTGCAGCTGTATCCGGATGAGGCCGAACGCGACGCGCAGCGCGACACGTATTACAAGCGGCTCGAATTCGAGTGCGGGACCATCACGAAGATGGGCTTTCCCGGCTACTTCCTGATCGTTGCGGACTTCATCAACTGGGCGAAGAACAACGGCGTGCCGGTCGGCCCCGGCCGCGGTTCGGGCGCCGGTTCGCTGGTGGCCTACGCGCTCGGCATTACCGATCTCGATCCGCTGCGCTACAACCTGCTGTTCGAGCGCTTCCTGAACCCCGAGCGCGTGTCGATGCCCGACTTCGACATCGACTTCTGCCAGCACGGCCGCGATCGCGTGATCCAGTACGTGAAGGACAAGTACGGCGCGGACGCCGTGTCGCAGATTGCCACGTTCGGCACGATGGCCGCGAAGGCGGCCGTGCGCGACATCGGCCGCGTGCTCGACCTCGGCTACATGTTCACCGACGGCGTCGCGAAGCTGATTCCGTTCAAGCCCGGCAAGCACGTGACGATTGCCGACGCGATGAAGGAAGAGCCGCAGTTGCAGGAGCGCTACGACAACGAGGACGAGGTGCACCAGCTGCTCGACCTCGCGCAGCGCGTCGAGGGCCTGACGCGCAACGTCGGGATGCACGCCGGCGGCGTGCTGATCGCGCCCGGCAAGCTGACCGATTTCTGTCCGCTCTACACGCAGGGCGACGACGGCGGCGTCGTGAGCCAGTACGACAAGGACGACGTCGAAGCCGTCGGCCTCGTGAAGTTCGACTTTCTGGGCCTCACCACGCTGACGATTCTCGACTGGGCCGAGCGCTACATCCGCCGTCTCGACCCGTCGAAGGCCGACTGGTCGCTGTCGCAGGTGCCGCTCGACGATCCCGCTTCGTTCCAGATCCTCAAGAAGGCGAACACGGTTGCCGTGTTCCAGCTGGAAAGCCGCGGCATGCAGGGGATGCTGAAGGATGCGCAGCCCGACCGCTTCGAGGACATCATCGCGCTCGTGTCGTTGTACCGTCCGGGCCCGATGGATCTGATTCCGAGCTTCTGCGCGCGCAAGCACGGGCGCGAGAAGGTCGACTATCCGGATCCGCGCGTCGAACCCGTCCTGAAAGAGACCTACGGGATCATGGTCTATCAGGAGCAGGTGATGCAGATGGCGCAGATCATCGGCGGCTACTCGCTCGGCGGCGCGGACTTGCTGCGTCGTGCGATGGGCAAGAAGAAGCCCGAGGAGATGGTCAAGCACCGCGAGATCTTCGCCGAAGGTGCGGCGAAGAACGGGCTGTCGCGCGAGAAGTCCGACGAGATCTTCGACCTGATGGAGAAGTTCGCGGGCTACGGCTTCAACAAGTCGCACGCGGCCGCGTACGCGCTGCTCGCGTATTACACCGCGTGGCTGAAGGCGCACCATCCGGCCGAATTCATGGCGGCCAACATGACGCTCGCGATGGACGACACCGACAAGGTGAAGATCCTGTTCGACGACTGCATCATGAACAACCTCGTCGTGCTGCCGCCCGACATCAACCAGTCGCACTACCGGTTCGAGCCCGTCGCGGAGCCCGACGGCAAGCGTTCGCGCACGATCCGCTACGGTCTCGGCGCGGTGAAGGGCAGCGGCCAGAACGCGATCGAGGAGATCCTGCGTGCGCGCGAAGAAAAGCCGTTTACCGACCTGTTCGATTTCTGCGAGCGCATCGATCGCCGGATCGTGAACCGTCGCACGGTCGAGGCGCTGATCCGCGCGGGTGCGTTCGATTCGCTGAATGCGAATCGCGCGCAGCTGCTCGCGTCGGTGCCGCTCGCGATGGAAGCCGCCGAACAGGCCGAGGCGAACGCGCTGCAGGCCGGGCTGTTCGACATGGGCGCCGAATCGCCGCATGCGCACGCGCTCGTCGACGAGCCCGCATGGGACGACAAGCGCCGGCTGCAGGAAGAAAAGGGCGCGCTCGGCTTCTATCTGTCCGGCCACCTGTTCGACGCGTATCGCGACGAGGTGCGCCGCTTCGTGCGGCAGAAGATCGGCGATCTGAAGGAGGGGCGCGACAAGCTCGTCGCCGGGATCATCGCGTCGCTCCGTACGCAGATGACTCAGCGCGGCAAGATGCTGATCGCGCTGCTCGACGATGGCACGGGCCAGTGCGAAATCACGATCTTCAACGAGCAGTTCGAAGCGAACAAGGCGCTGTTCAAGGAAGACGAACTGCTGATCGTGCAGGGGCAGGCGCGCAACGACGCGTTCACCGGCGGGATTCGCTTCACGGCCGATACGGTGATGGATCTCGAACGCGCGCGCAGCCGCTATGCGCAGGCCGTGCGGCTGACGATGAACGGCAATGCCGACGCGGCCGCGCTGCGCCGCGTGCTGGAGCCGCATGTGTCGAAGCACGACCCGGCGGCCGCGAACGCGATCGACGCGCCTGCGCCGTCGCGCGGCGGACGTGATCGAGAAGGCGGGCGTCGCCAGGCGGCGCCGCTGCCGAACGGGCTTGCGGTGCAGATCCACTACAGCAACGCGCGCGCGCAGGGCGAGATGCGGCTCGGCGATGCGTGGCGCGTGAAGCCGAGCGATGCGCTGCTCGCGGAACTGCGCGCGACGTTCGGCGGTGGCGCCGTCGAGATCGCGTACTGACCGCGATTCCTGACGATCGTCGCGAGGTGTGGCCCGCGTATCGCAGCGTGCGGTACGACGGGCCGTGTTTGTATGGGCTGCCGCTTGCGCCGCACGACCGGTAAACACGCCGGCTGCCGCAAAATCCTGTACATTGCCAGCCTTGTTTAGCCAGCCTGACGGACCGATTGACGTGGCCCTGTTTTCCTCCGCCCGACAGCCCAGAACCATTCTCGTCGCCGCGCCGCGCCGGATCGGCGACGTGCTGCTGACGACGCCGCTCGTGCGTTCGCTGAAGGCCCGCTGGCCGGACGCGCAGATCGACATGCTGGTGTTTCGCGGGACCGAAGGCGTGCTCGAGCACAATCCCGACGTCCGGCGCGTGATCGTCGTCGCGCAGCGGGCCGGGTTTCGCGAGCGGCTGCGCGACGCGTTGTCGATGTGGCGCCGCTACGATCTCGCGTGCGCGGCGCTGAGCTCCGATCGGCCGCGCTTTTACAGCTGGTTCGCGGGCCGCAAGCGCGTCGGGCTCGTCGATCCCGAGCGCCTCACGTGGCTCACGCGCCTGATGCTGAACGGCATCGCGATCAATCATCACCAGTCCGCGCATACGGTCGTCAGCACGCTCGCGCTCGCGCCCGTGATCGGCATCGATCCGGTGTCCGAGGTCGTGGCGCCGGGTATCGGCGACGATCCCGAGCGTCGCGCGCGTTTCGACGCATGGCTCGCCGAATCGCCGGCCGTGCGCGCAGGCAAGCCGCTCGTCGTACTGCATCCGTATCCGATGTTCCGCTACAAACAATGGCGGCTCGACGGCTGGGTCGAGATGATCGGCTGGCTGCGCGCTCGCGGTTTCGCGGTCGCGTTGTCGGGCGGTCCCGCCGATCGCGAGCGCGAGTATGCCGAGCAGGTCGCCGCCGAAGCGGGCGGCGACGTGCTGAATCTCGTCGGGCGGCTGACGTTCGGGGAAAGCGCCGAACTCGTGCGACGCGCACGGCTCTTCATCGGGCCCGACACGGGCGCCACGCACGTCGCGGCCGCGACCGGCACCGCTACGATCGCGCTGTTCGGACCGTCCGACCCGGTGCGCTGGGGGCCCTGGCCGCAGTACTGGCCGGCCACCGAGAACCCGTGGCCGCTGCGCGGCTCGGGGCGGCACGGTAACGTGTGGCTGCTGCAGGGCGACGGCGATTGCGTGCCGTGTCGGCATGAGGGCTGCGACCGCCACGTCGACAGCCGTAGCGACTGTCTGGAGAATCTCGACGCGCAGCGCGTGAAGAGGGCGGCCGCGGAGATGCTCGGCCTCGCGCGCCCGGACCCGACCGAAGCGGTCGTCGATACGTCGCGGCTGCATCGCGCGGGCCGCGCCTGATCTGCGCCGCCGCGCTCCTTTCACGATTCACGAACGCGCGAGCGCCGCTCGAGTCACGCGGCGGCGCGAGCCATCTCGCGCGATGGAACGCGCGTGTGCCCGAATTACGCGCTGTGCCGAATCGCCGACGTCTCGCGCGGCGGCGCTTCCTTGCGCTCGCGACAGCCCAGCAGAATGCCGGCGAGCAGCATCGTCAGATGCCCTTCGGCGAAATCGAGCAGCAGCGAATTGGCGAGACTGCCGATCGTGAAGATCACCAGCCAGCCGAGCAGCAAATGACGCGAGCGCGGGTCGAACGCGGCGCTGCCGCGCGCGATCTGCACGATCAGGTTCACGAGCAGCAGCACGCCGACCGTGCCGAGCTGCACGGCCATCAGCATGTATTCGTTGTGCGGGTTCGATGTCAGCTGCCCTTCGGCGGCCGTCTTGCCGGCCGCGAGCTTCTGGAATTCGAACTCGAGGCCGCCGGCGCCATAGCCGATGGTCGGGCGCGCCAGATACAGCTGCAGTCCCTTCTTGTACCACTCGAGGCGCAGGCCGGCCGACGTCACCGCATCGCTTTGCCGATACTGCTGAACTTCGGACACGATCTGCGCGAGGCGGCCGCCGTGGATCGTGGAGGCCGCAACCACGAGGGCCGCAGCCGCGAGCAACAGCGCACCGGCGGCCAACCCCGCGCGCAACGCCGACTGCCGGCGCAGCAGCAGGACGAAACGCACGGCGACGACGAGCATCAGCAGCAGCGCGACGATCTGACCGGTGCGCCCCTGCAGCATCACGAACACGTTGACGAGCGCCCACGCGGCGACGGCCGCATAAGCCGTACGCGACAGCGCGGTGCGCGCGGCCAGCGCAAGATCGGCTGCCTGGTAGAACAGCAGCGCGCCGAACATGCCGGCCGCGATATGGTTCTTGAATACCCACGCGCGCGACACCGGCAGCGAAAACGCATGGGCCGGGCCGATCGCCGTCAAGCCGAGATAATTCGTCGTCGACAGCAGCAGGATCACGCACAGCGTGCCGAACCAGCAGCGCCGCACGATCGGGGCCCAGCCCGAATGACGAAACGCGAGCATCGCGAACGGCAACAGCAGCAGCTTGTCGTATTTCGCGACCCAGTTCCACGCCTTGTCGTGCGGCGCGACCGTGTACGCGACGCTCAACGCGAGCGCGGCCAGGATCAGCAGTGCGGCGAGCGACGCGGGTTCGGTGACGAGCGTGCGCAGGTTGCGCCAGAACTCGGGCGAGACGATCAGCGCGACGGCGAACAGCGCGCAGAACACGTTGGTCAGCGCGGTCGACACGGGCACCATGCACAGTGCGATGACGGCGAAGGCGCGGGCCGCGGTCAGGCGCCGCGAGGCGGGGGTGGAGAACGAAAGCATCGGAACCTGTCGATTGGGGCGAAGGCAGCGTCGAGCGCGGTGACCCGAAGCGCGCAGTATACGCGAAGCGGTTCCCCCGTCCCGTCCAGTCGCCTGGCGCGGATCAGCTGAACGCCCGTTTGATCCGCGAGCGCAGGAGGGCGCGCTTGAGGCGCCCTTCGACGGCCGGCGTGTCGAGCGCGAGGCGCGTGCCGGCCGGTTCGCCGCGATGCAGGTAGTAGCGGTCGAACGTCGCCTGCGTCATGCCCCATTTGTTCAGGAACTGGCGGCGTCCGTCGTTCTTGACGATCTTGCCGGTGCTCTTCTGCTGGAAGTGATAGACGAGACTGTCGCCGACGCCGAGGAAGATCCGGCAGCCGGCGTCCCAGAATTTCATCGAGAAGTCGTTGTCGCTGCTCATCCCGGGCGACAGTTCGCTGCTGTAGCCGCCGATCCGGTTCCACCAGTCGCGGTGCACGAGCGTCGGCGGCCACGTGGAGCCGAGCCAGTCCGCGCGCGCGAGCCGCGGTGCGGCGGCGACGAGCGCAGCCGCGTCGAAGTGTTCGGTATCGCGGCCGAAGTCCGCGACGACGACGCACGGATTGCGCGTATCGACCGGCTCGACCATCGTGCCCGACAGCATGAACAGATCGGTCGGCATCTGCGCGATGCGCCGTGCCAGCGCGGCATCCCAGCCGGGACAGCAGAACATGTCGTCGTTCATGTAGACGACGTAGTCGCGCGTCGCGCGCGCGGCTGCGAGATTCACCGCGTGGCAGATGCCGATGTTGCCGGGCGACGCCGTATGCTCGAGACGCTCGCTGCGCACCCAGTCGAGCGAGCCGTCCGAGCCGTCGTTCACGTGCACGATGATCTGATGCTCGTAGGCAGAATGGCGGCGCAGGCTGTCGACGACGAGCTTGAGGTACGGCAGGTTGTTCCAGGTCGGGATGATGATGGAGAACATGGCGGTCGGATTCGGTGGTCGTCGTGTCGGACGGACGGCGATTGCGCGGCGGCCCGCAGGGCGCGGCCGCGCGGGGCAGCCCGGCATTGTAACGCTGCGGCCGGCGGCGGCCGATCAGCGGGCCGGCGGGTGGCCGAGTTTCAGGAAGCGGTAATAGACGGTTTCGGCGTTGAAGACGGCGATCATGAAGCCCGCGCGGCCGTCGAGAAACCCGCGCCGCAGCACGTAAGTGCGGACGAACGCCCAGGCGCCGCGCGCGAGCGCCTTGCCGAAGCCGCCGCGCTGTCCGGCCGCGCGGCGCTGGCGGGCGCCGGCCGTCGAATAGGCGTCGAGCTTGCGCACGACCGTTTCGAAGTCCTCGTAGGAGTAGTGCATCAGCTTGCCGGACAGCCGCTGTGCCGGCGTGTCGAACACGAGGCGTTCGTGCACGAGATCGTCGGAGAAGCGCGCGGTCCCGCGCCGGAACAGGCGCGGCACCCAGTCCGGATACCAGCCGCTGTGGTGGATCCAGCGTCCGCAGAAGCTCGACAGCCGGTCGAGCGCATAGACGTCGGCGGCCGGCGTGCGGATCGCGTCGCGGATCGACTGCGCAAGTTCGGGGCTGACCACTTCGTCGGTGTCGAGCGACAGGATCCAGTCGGTATCGAGCGCGTCGAGCGCGCGGTTCTTCTGCGGGCCGAAGCCCGGCCAGTCGCGCTCGACGATCACGCGTGCACCGTGCGCCTGGGCGATCGCGACCGTGTCGTCGGTGCTGCCGCCGTCGATGACGACGATGTCGTCCGCGAAGGTCAGCGCATCGAGGCACTGCGCGAGCCGCGCGGACGCATTGAGGGCGATGAGAGCGACGCCGAGGGTGGGTTCAGCCATGAAAATCGTCGGAAAGGCGAAGAAAACGTGAGCGGCAGTATACCCGCCGGCCCGCATCGTGCCCGCGGCGTCGACCGCGGGGCGCGACGGGGCGGTGCGGCTATAATGTTGGGCCATTTTCGGCGCCGGCCCGACGGGCAGGATCCCGGGCGGGCGCGCGCCGCGCGCCGCGCCGCGGCTCAAGAAGGATCGCCTTGGAAACCCAGAACACACTTCGCAAACCGATGAACGGCACGGGCACGTCGCCGGTCACGGTCTTCAAGCGCCTGTGGCCGTATATCCGGCCGCTCGTCGGCATCGTGCTGCTCGCCATCGTCACGATGGGGATCGTGGCGGGGACCGAAGCCGGCATTCCGGCGCTGCTCAAGCCGCTCCTCGACCACGGCTTCGGTTCGCACGGCAGCGACCGCGCGAAATGGTACGTGCCGATCGCGGTGATCGGCCTCGCGCTCATCCGCGGCGTATCGCAGTACGCGTCGAATTACCTGCTCAACTACGTCTCGAACCGCATCCTGCTGCAGCTGCGTCTCGAGATGTTCCAGCGCATGATCCATACCGGCGCGTCGTTCTTCCAGCGCGAAACGGCGAGCACGGTGATCAATGCGATCGTGTTCGAGGTCAACCAGATCCTGTCGGTGCTGACCGGCGTGATGGTCACGCTCGTGCGCGATTCGCTGACGGTCGTGTTCCTGCTCGGCTATCTGTTCTACCTGAACTGGCGGCTGACGCTGATCGTCGCGGTGATCCTGCCGGGCATCGGCTGGCTGGTCAGCAAGATCAACCGGCGTTTGCGCCGCCTGAACCGCGAGCACCAGACGCTCACGAACGAGCTGTCGTACATCGTCGAAGAGACGGTCGGCGGCTACAAGGTGGTCAAGGTGCACAACGGCGAATCGTACGAGATCGACCGTTTCACGGCGATGAGCAAGCGGCTGCGCGGCTACGCGATGCGGATGACGATCTCGGGCGGGCTCGCGCAGCCTCTCACGCAGTTCCTCGCGTCGATCGCGCTCGCCGTCGTGATCACGATCGCGGTCGTGCAGTCGTCGAACGATCAGACGACGGTCGGCGGCTTCGTCGCGTTCGTCACGTCGATGCTGCTCGTGATTTCGCCGCTGAAGCACCTGATCGACGTGAATCAGCCGCTGCAGCGCGGGATGACCGCCGCCGAACTGATCTTCGGGCTGATCGACGAGCCTGCCGAACCGCAGGGCGGCGGCCGGCCGCTCGCGCGCGCACGCGGCGAAATCGAGTTCCGCGACGTGTCGTTCGATTACGGCGCGACCGAGCGGCCGACGCTCGACCGCATCTCGTTCAACGTCGCGCCGGGCGAGATGATCGCGCTTGCCGGGCCGTCCGGCAGCGGCAAGACGACGCTCGTGAACCTGCTGCCGCGTTTCTTCGATCCGACCGGCGGCGCGATTCTGCTCGACGGCGTGCCGATCGCCGAGTTCGACCTCCATGCGCTGCGCGGCCAGATGGCGATGGTGAGCCAGGACGTCGTGCTGTTCAACGACACGATCGCAGCCAACGTCGCGTACGGGCAAACGCCCGACCGCGCGCGCGTGCAGGCGGCACTCGAGGCCGCGAATCTCGCCGACGCGGTCGCCGCGATGCCGGACGGGCTCGATACGGTGGTCGGCGGCAACGGGATGCGGCTGTCGGGCGGCCAGCGCCAGCGGCTGGCGATCGCGCGCGCGATCTACAAGGATGCGCCGATCCTGATCCTCGACGAAGCGACGTCCGCGCTCGACTCCGAATCGGAGCGCCACGTGCAGGCGGCGCTCGAGCGGCTGATGGAAGGCCGCACGACGCTCGTGATCGCGCATCGACTCTCGACGATCGAGCGTGCGGACCGCATTCTCGTGCTCGAAGCCGGCAAGATCGTCGAATCGGGCAGCCACGACGAGCTGCTGCGCCACGGCGGTCTCTATGCGCACCTTCATCGGATCCAGTATCAGCAGCAGGCGGCGTGACGTGCGCAGGCTTGTCCCGCCGATATGCTAGTCTTCCCCGCGCAGTCCCGCTGTTTCCGATTCGACGTGACAACACGGAGGGAACGACAATGAAGAAGACGCACCGGATGGCGCTCGCTGCGCTGATCGCGGCCGGGTTCGCCGCACAGGGAGCCTTCGCGCAGGATCACGGCAACCACGACAATCACGGCGGCCCCGGCATGCAGCGCGGCCATGGTCCGAAGCACGTACCGCCGGGCCAGGCCAAGCGTCGCGGCGACGACCGCGACCACGACCACGACGTGCCGCCGCGCTGGGCCGACCAGCCGCGCCGCGACTGGCACAAGGGCGACCGGCTGCCGCCCGAGTTCCGCGAGCGCCAGTACGTGGTCGACGACTGGCGCGGCTATCATCTGAGCCCGCCGCCGCGCGGTTATCAGTGGGTCGGCATCGGCGGCGACTATCTGCTCGTGCAGATCGGCTCGGGCCTCGTGCTGCGCGTCGGCCCGTAACGGCGCGATTCCCATGCGGCTGCCGCGTGCGCGCGGCAGCCGCGTCACTTTCCGGCCGCCGCGCGCCGGAACCAGCGCCGTTCGACGCGCGACATCACCCAGCACACGCCGAGCGCGCACAGCGTGCCGAGCGCGACTTCACCGAGCCGCATCAGCGGAATGTCCCAGAGCGGGCCGTTGCCCGGAAACAGCAGTACGATCGTCGCGGTGACGCCGCCGAGCCGTGCCGCGCTGCCGACATTCAGACACCAGCAGCAGACGATCACGACCGCGACCGTCAGCGCATAGGCGAGCATCCGGTCGCCGCCCAGCGCCGCGCCCGCGAAGCCGAGCACGCCGCCGACCATCGCGCCGATGAACTGGTCGCGCGACAGCGACATCGTGTCCGAGTAATTGTGCTGCGTCACGGCGATCGCGGTGATCGCGGCCCACACGGCCTGCTCGGTGTGCAGCGCGCGGCCGATCGCATACGCGACGCAGGCGCCGCACACGGCCTGGAACGCCATCAGGCCGCCTTGCGCGAGCCGCTCGCCGAACGTCAGGCCCTTGAACAGATCGAAGATCGACTGCTGGATCTGCTGGCGTGCTTCGTTGAGTGTCCGGATCGTATCCATCGTGCGTCGGTCAAGAAACGGAGGACGGCGTGTGCCGCGTTCAGTGCGCCTGTTCCGGCGATGCGGCCGCTGGTTCGTCGGCCGGCGAATCGCCGTTCTCGACGCGTGTCTCCGGCATCCCGAGCCATACCAGCAGCACGGCGAGCGCGCCCGCGCCCGCGAGCCCGAAGAAGCTGACCGCATTGCCGAAATGATCGGCGACGTAGCCGGCCGCCGCGGTGCTGAGCGTCGCGCCGATCCCGGCCGCGAGCCCGAACAGGCCGATGCAGAGGTTGTAGCGCCCCTTGCCGCCCGCGACGTCGGCCGCGATGAGCGGCAGCATCACGCCGAACACGGCCGCGCTGATGCCGTCGAGCATCTGCACCGGCACGAGCAGGTAAGGGCTGCTGACGCCGGCGAACAGCAGCGCACGCACGGGCAGTGCCGAGAAGCCGAGCAGCAGGATCGGCCGGCGGCCCCAGCGCTGTGCGGAACGGCCGACCCACGGCGAGAGCATCGCGACGATTGCCTGCGGCACGATGATGCATGCCGCGATCACGAGCTGCACGTTTTCGCCCATCCCGGCCGTCACTTCGCCTGCCGCGAGGTTCAGCATCGCCGCGTTCGACAGGTGGAACAGCACGACGCACGCCGCGAAGATCAGCATCCGGCGGTCGCGCAGCAGTTCGAGCAGCGTTTCGCGCTCTTCGCTTTCATCGCTCGCATCGCGTTTCGACGACGATTGCGGGATCACCTCGTGCGTCGGCTGGATCATCGCGAGCGCGAACAGCGCGGGCAAGGCGAGCACCGCGGTCAGCCAGAACACCGCGCGCGCGGAGAAATATTCGCCGGTGAGCCCCATCAGGCCGGCGGCGACCGCGCTGCCGATCGAGGCCCAGCGCGCGTTGCGGCCGAGCCGGTCGCCGAGATCGGCGCGACCGACGAGCGAGAACGAGATCGCGGCCATCGCCGGCACGAGCATGCAGCTCGCGAAGCCGTGGAACACCTCGGCCGCGATCACCGGCACGATCGTCGGGCTCGACGCGAGCAGCACGGCGGACAGGATGATCGCCGCGATCGCCCAGGCGGCCGCGCCTTTCTTGTTCTTGAGCGCGTCGACGGCGGCGCCGCCCGGCACCTGGCTCACCATCGCGCTGATCGTGCCGATCGACAGCACCATCCCGATCTCGCCCTGCGTCCACTTGTGCGACGCGAGGTACGACGCGATGAACGGACCGAACCCGGTTTGAACGTTTGCCACGAAGAAGTTGAGCCAGTCGAGAGCGCGCAGACTGCGGACGCTGACGGAATGCTTGATCGTCATCGGGCAGTACTCGCAGACGAAGCCGGTGCCGGTGCAACGGGCGGGTAGACCGCGACGATCGGCTTGTCGGCCGCGTAGGGCGGCGCGGCCTTGATCTGTGCGTCGTTCAGGTCGAGCTGCGGATGCAGCGCCTTGTCGCGCGTGACGAAGCGCAGCGCGCCCCAGCTCGCGGCAATCGAACGGCGGTCGGTATTGACGAGGCCGCCGAGGTCGAGCACGACGGCCTGCGGCTGGGCGGCGCGGTCGATCAGCACGTCGACGACGCGGCCGATCTTCGTGCCGTTCGGGCGCTCGACGTCGCTGTCGAGCATCGGCAGCCGCGTCGTCGGCGAGGCGGCTGCCGAACCCGACAGCGGCACGGGCTTCGGCCGCGCGGCCGGCGGCAGGTCGCCCGACGGCACATCGAGCACGATCGGCTCCTGTTTGCCGCCCGGCGTGAAGCGGAACACGTTCCACGGGAAGATGACCTTGCGGTCGCCCACGCCCATGAAGCCCTGCAGGTTGACGACCATCTCGCGCGGCTTGCCGCCCGCGTCGACCACCATGTCGACCGCGCGGCCGATTACCTTGCCGTTGCGTCGCGCGACTTCGCTGTCGAGCAGCGCATGGATCTGGGTGCGATCGAGCGGGCGCGTCGCGACGATCGGCGGGGGCGGAGGCGGCGGCGGTGTCGGCGATTCGGTGCGCTGCACGGGTTTCGGGCGCGCGACCTCGTGGTGCTGTTTCTTCGGCGCTTCCGGTTCTTCCGGGCGCGTCGGCGCGGGCACGGGCGGCATCGTCAGCGGCTCGCCGGCGGTTTCCTCGACAGGCTCGACCAGCGCCTCGCTGATCGGCGCGGGCGGGTTCTGGACCGGCAGCAGCCCGCAGCCGGACAGCAGCGCGGCGGCGGCGAGAATCAGGAAGACCGTCGACGACGGCAACGACATGCGGGATGCGGGAAACGGAAGTCCGCCGCTCATTGACACTCACTCCAAGGGTCGGGGCGGGCCCGGAGGCACGCGGCTGGCGATGGATGGCGGGTGCGGGCGGCGCACCACGCGAGGTGAGAGTTTAACGTGTCTTCCTTTCAGGACCGATTTCGGTTGCGACACGGCGGCGGTTCGCCGCAGAGGTGCCCCGATCGCCGCGCGGCCGGAGGCCGCGCGAAGGGTCGCGAAACGGGCGGCGGGCCGCGTCGTGCAGCGGTTCTGCGCGCGACGGGCGGGGGAGAGGAGGCGAAGACGGGGCGTCGCCGTCAGCCGCGCGTGCGGACGACGACGCGTGCAGACGCGCGCACGCGCGAGGCGTTTACGCGAGCGGATACCAGGCGTCGGTGAATTCGCTGACTTCGACGTCGGTCAGCTCGGGGCGCGCGGCGAGCCATGCGCGTACCGCTTCGCGGTCCGCCTCGGTGGTCGTGCCGCGCGGCGCGCCGGAAATCACGTACGCGCCGATGCCGTCGTCGGCGGACGCGACGGTCAGCAGCCCGTTCGCTTCGACGAAATCGATGAACGCATCGATCAGCTGACCGCGCTCGAGGTCGCTCAGCTCGCCGCGATATTGCGCGGTCGCGTTGAACGCGAGTTCCTGGAATTCGCCGATGTGGAGTTTCTTGCGCTGACGGCGGTTGTGGCGTTGGCTCATGATGCGGGATGAATGAGAGTGGGGAACGGAATGCGCCGCGCGCCGCACGATGCGGCGCCGCGGCGCTTGCGCGCACGGATTGCGCGCGGCTGCTACATCAGCACGATATCGTACTGCTCCTGGCTCAGGTTCGATTCGACCTGCAGCGACACCGGCTTGCCGATGAAGTCGATCAGCATCGCGAGATGCTGCGACTCCTCGTCGAGAAACAGGTCGATCACCTGCTGCGCGGCGATCACGCGGAATTCGCGCGGATTGAACTGGCGCGATTCGCGCAGGATCTCGCGCAGGATGTCGTAGCAGACGGTACGCGACGTCTTCACCTGGCCCTTGCCCTGGCACGTCGGACACGGCTCGCACAGCACGTGCGCGAGCGATTCGCGCGTGCGCTTGCGCGTCATCTCGACGAGCCCGAGCTGCGAGAAGCCGTTGACCGTCACGCGCGTGCGGTCGCGCGACAGCGCCTTCTTCAGCTCGGACAGCACCGCGTCGCGATGCTCGGCGTTCTCCATGTCGATGAAGTCGATGATGATGATCCCGCCGAGATTGCGCAGCCGCAGCTGCCGCGCGATCGTGTGCGCGGCCTCGAGGTTGGTCTTGAAGATCGTGTCGTCGAAGTTGCGCGCGCCGACGTAGCCGCCGGTGTTCACGTCGATCGTCGTCATCGCCTCGGTCTGGTCGATCATCAGATAGCCGCCCGATTTCAGATCGACGCGACGCGACAGCGCACGCTGGATCTCCGTTTCGATGTTGTAGAGGTCGAACAGCGGCCGCTCGCCGGTGTAGTGGTGCAGCTTCGGGCTCACGGCCGGCGTGAACTCGGCCGCGAATTCCGCGAGGCGCTGATACGTTTCGCGCGAATCGACCTGGATGCGCGTCGTGTCGTCGTTCGCGAAATCGCGCAGCACGCGCTGCGCGAGATCGAGATCCTGATAGAGCAGGCTCGTCGCCGGCAGCCGCTGCGCCTGCGCGACGATCGTCGCCCAGGTCTTGCGCAGATAGGCGACGTCGGCCGCCAGTTCTTCGGACGTCGCGTCTTCGGCGATCGTGCGCACGATATAGCCGCCTTTCTCGTCCGGCGGAATCACGGCCGTCAGGCGCGCGCGCACGGCTTCGCGCTCGGCCTCGCTCTCGATCTTCTGCGAGATGCCGATGTGCGGCTCCTGCGGCAGATAGACGAGCGTGCGGCCCGCGATGCTGACCTGCGTCGACAGCCGTGCGCCCTTCGTGCCGATCGGATCCTTGATCACCTGGACCATCAGCGTCTGGCCCTCGAACACGGTTTTCTCGATCGGCTGGTGGTGGGCCGCGCCCGACGGCGGCTCGCCGGCGATGCGCGGCTGCCAGATGTCGGCGACGTGCAGGAACGCCGCGCGTTCGAGGCCGATGTCGATGAACGCCGACTGCATGCCGGGCAGCACGCGCACGACCTTGCCGAGATAGATGTTGCCGACGCGTCCGCGCGACAGCGTGCGCTCGACGTGAAGCTCCTGCACCGCGCCTTGCTGCACGAGTGCGACGCGCGTTTCCTGCGGCGTGAGGTTGATCAGGATTTCTTCGTTCATGGTGCGGTTCAGAAGGCGACGCGCGCGGCGCGCAGCAGCGCGGCTGTCTCAAAAAGGGGCAGACCCATGATACCCGAATGGGAGCCGTCGATTCGCTCCACGAACTCGGCCGCGCGCCCCTGGATCGCGTATGCGCCGGCCTTGCCGAACGGTTCCCCGGTATCCACGTAGCGCATCAGCGCATCGCGCGGCGCGGCCGCGAAGCGCACCGACGAGCGCGACAGCGCGGGCGGCAGCAGCGCGCCGTCCGCGCCGATCACCGCGACGGCGGTCAGCACCTCGTGCGCGCGGCCCGCGAGACGCGTCAGCATCGCGAGCGCATCGTCGGCGTCGGCCGGCTTGCCGAGAATCGCGCCGTCGATCGTCACCGTCGTGTCGGCGACCAGTACCGGCGCGGCCGGCTTGCCGCTCGCGACGAGCCGCGCACGTGCGGCCTCGGCTTTCGCGACGGTCACGCGCCGCACGTATGTGTCGGCGGCTTCGCCGGGCAGCTCGGCTTCGAGCGCCTCGGCGTCTTCGTCGGCGCGCGGCAGCAGCAGTTCGAAACGCACGCCGATCTGCTGCAGCAGTTCCTGGCGGCGTGGGCTTTGCGAAGCGAGGTAAAGGGTCGGGAAAAGGGCGGGGGACAGGCTGGACGGCATGGTGTCGTTATCTCGTTGAGCGCGCGGGCCGCGCGTCGCGAGGACGACGCGTCATGCGCGGTGATAAGGGTGATTCTGCGTGATGCTCCACGCCCGGTAAAGCTGTTCGGCGAGCAGCACGCGCACCATCCCGTGCGGCAGCGTCATGCTCGAGATGCGCAGCAGCAGGTCGGCGCGCGCTTTCAGTTCCGGATCGAGACCGTCGGCGCCGCCGATCACGAACGCGACGTCACGGCCGTCCTGCTGCCAGCCGGGCAGCGCCTGCGCGAGCTGCATCGTGGTCCAGTCGCGGCCGCGCTCGTCGAGCGCGACGATGCGCGCTCCCTTCGGCAGCGCGGCGTCGATCTTCTGCCGCTCGGCCGCCATGACGCTTTCCGCGCTGCGGCCGCCGGATCGTAATTCGGGCTTGATCTCGCGCAGTTCGATGCGCAACTCGGGCGGCATCCGTTTCGCGTATTCGTCGAAGCCGGACGCGATCCAGCCGGGCATCTTGTGGCCGACCGCGAGGATGAAGAGCTTCATCGGCGACGCTTAGCGACGGCGCGCGGGGGCCTTGCGTGCGGGACGGGCGGGTGCGTCGCCGGCTTCGTCTTCGTCCTCGTCGTCGGCGGCCGTCGCGCCGTTCGGGCCCTTGCCGCCGCCGAGCTTCATCCGCACCGGCTTGTCGCCCCAGATTTCCTCGAGGTTGTAGTACTGGCGCAGTGCCGGTTGCAGGATGTGCACGACGGCGTCGCCGCAGTCGACCAGCACCCATTCGCCGGTGTCTTCGCCCTCGGAGCTGACGACGTCGCCGCCGGCTTCCTTGACCTTCTCGCGCACGTTCGACGCGAGCGCCTTGGTCTGGCGGTTCGACGTGCCCGATGCGACGACCACGCGGTCGAACAGCTCGGTCAGGTGGCTGGTGTTGAACACCTTGATGTCTTGCGCCTTGACGTCTTCGAGGGCGTCGACGATCACGCGCTGCAGTTTGCGGATATCCATGGAGTCAGGAATGGTAGAGACGATGTTGAAGAATATAGGCCCATACGGCGGCCGGCACATGTTCGGCCGGCGCGTCGGGCATGTGCGCGTGCCGCGCGATGCATGCGCGCAGATGCGCGCGGATGTCGGTTGCGGCGATGTCGAACGCGAGCGTCGTGTCGATCAGCAGATGGCCGCTCGGCGTGGCCTTCAGCACGTCGGCGCCGGCTTTACGCGCGGCGATCTCGCGCGCGACGGCCGGCGATGCGGTGCCGAGGTCGAAACCGGGCCGCGTCGCCGCGCACACGTGCGCGTAGTCGAACAGCTTGCGCCAGTCGCGCCACGTGTCGAGGCGCACGAGCTGATCCGCACCGATCAGCAGCGACAGCGACGCGTCGGGACCGATCCGTTCGCGCCAGCGCGCGAGCGTCTCGACCGTGTAGGTCGGGCCGTCGTGCTCGATCTCGTCGGTCGCGACCTCGACGCGCACGCCGGGCAGCACAAGCGAGCCGGCCGCGGCGCGCGTCATCGCGAGCCGGTGCTCGGCGGCCGACACGTCGCGCTTCTGGTACGGCTGCCCGGCGGGCAGCAGCACGAGCTCGGTGAGGCCGAGCACGTCGGCGAAGCGCCGCGCGAGCGCGAGATGGCCGTCGTGAATCGGGTCGAACGTGCCGCCCAGCAGGCCGATGCGACGCGATAGCGGGCGCGGCTGCGGGGCGGGGCGGGCGGTGGTGTTCAGAAACGCGTCCTCTCGTAGGGGCGGCAGGCGACGGGCTCAGACCCAGTCGCGCGGCACGATGAAGTCGCTGTACAGGCGCGCTTCCGGCGAGCCGGGCTCGGGCTGCCAGTTGTAGCGCCAGTTCGCGACGGGCGGCATCGACATCAGGATCGACTCGGTCCGGCCGCCGCTTTGCAGGCCGAATAGCGTGCCGCGGTCGAACACGAGGTTGAATTCGACGTAGCGGCCGCGGCGGTACGCCTGGAAATCGCGCTCGCGCTCGCCGTACGGCAGCGCCGCGCGGCGCTCGACGATCGGCAGATACGCGGGCAGGAAGGCGTCGCCGACGCTCTGCATCATTTCAAACGAACGTTCGAAGCCGGGCTCGGAGAAATCGTCGAAGAAGATCCCGCCGACGCCGCGCATCTCGTTGCGGTGCTTGAGGAAGAAATACTCGTCGCACCACTTCTTGAAGCGCGGATACAGCTCGGCGCCGAACGGATCGAGCGCGTCCTTGCAGGTGCGATGGAAGTGCCGCGCGTCGTCCTCGAAGCCGTAAACCGGTGTCAGATCCATGCCGCCGCCGAACCAGAAGATCGGCGCTTCGCCGGGCTTCGTCGCGATCAGCATCCGCACGTTCATGTGCACGGTCGGGCAGTACGGATTGCGCGGATGCAGCACCAGCGACACGCCGAGCGCCTCGAACCCGCGCCCCGCGAGCTGCGGCCGCGCGGCGCTCGCGGACGGCGGCAGCGCGTCGCCCGCC
>NZ_KV786670.1:0-7596 GCF_001806955.1 Burkholderia sp. HMSC10F09 | reverse complement strand
GCCGACGCGCGTACCGGCGCGAAGCGGTCGGCCGGCAACGCGAGCGCCTCGATCCGCGCGCGATCCCACGCGCCGTCGGGCGACGCAAGCGCCGTCGCGCACGCATCGCTCGGATCGGCCGCGACCTCGCCGCCGAGCGCGACGCGCAGCCAGTCTTTCGGCTGCACGGCCCAGCGCGCGGCACGCAATGTGTCCGGCTCGTGCGCGGCAAGCCAGCACAGCAGCGGGCCGGCCATTCCGGGCGCGACCGGATTCGGCGCGTCCGGCCAGCGCGCCGCCTCTGCTTCGCGCGACGCGCGCGTGTCGGGCCACAGCAGCGCCGGCCGCACCGGACGCGCGGCCGCGTCCATCAGCACGACGCCGTGCATCTGGCCCGACAAGCCGATCGCAACGACCTGCGCGCGTTCGTCGGCCGGCAAACGCGCGGCCGCGCGCAGGAGCGCGTCCCACCACGTCTCGGGCGCGATCTCGGCCCAGCCCGGTCGCGGCGACGACAACGGATATGGTTCGCTCGCGACCGCGCGTTCGACGCCGTCGGCATCGATCGTGACGAGTTTGACGGAGCCGGTGCCGAGGTCGATGCCGAGCAGACGCATGACGGGATCAGGATTCGAATGAACGGATGTCGATGATAGCGGGATCGTGATGCCGCCCGGATTTTCGCGATGCGCGTCGCCTGCGCGGCGGCGGGCAGCAATCGGTTGCACCGCGCGGCAAAACGGCGGTTCGCGGGTTAACCCGATGCGCTTTTCGTGCAGGCGATTTCGGGACTATGCGGATCGCGCGATACACATCATAAGGTTGCCGATATTTGACATGGGGGGCCGCCCAATTTTGGACAGCTATAAAACCGTAGAACCTCACTCCAGCGGCGTTTCCCCATGATCGACACCTCGTCTCATGCCGAATTGGCATATCGAACCAGCAAAGAACGGAATAGAACCCAGTGCTCTTGTGACACCGGTGCATTCCGCATAACTTCGTATCACCCCGAAAACAAGATCATGGAGTGAGACAGATGCAATCGAACACGGTCCATCCGTGCGATGAGGTGTTGCCGACCGGCAAGCTTGTAACGCTCGGCCTGCAGCACGTCCTCGTCATGTACGCCGGCGCCGTCGCCGTGCCGCTTATCGTCGGCGGCGCGCTGAAGCTGCCGAAAGACCAGATCGCGTTCCTGATCAGCGCCGATCTGTTTTCGTGCGGCATCGCCACGCTGATCCAGACGCTCGGCCTGTGGATCTTCGGCATCCGCCTGCCCGTGATCATGGGCTGCACGTTCGCGGCCGTCGGCCCGATGATCGCGATCGGCACGAACCCCGGCCTCGGCATTCTCGACATCTTCGGCTCGACGATCGCAGCCGGCATCATCGGCATCGTGCTCGCGCCGATGATCGGCAAGCTGCTGCGGTTCTTCCCGCCCGTCGTCGTCGGCACCGTGATCTCGGTGATCGGGCTGTCGCTGATGGAAGTCGGGATCAACTGGGCGGCAGGCGGCGTCGGCAACCCCGAATACGGCAGCCCGGTCTACCTCGGCCTGTCGCTGCTCGTGCTCACGCTGATCCTGCTGATCAACAAGTACGGCCGCGGCTTCGTCGCCAACATCTCGGTGCTGCTCGGGATCGTCGCGGGCTTCGTGATCGCGTTCGCACTCGGCCGCGTGAACACCGACGGCGTATCGGTCGCGCCGTGGGTCGGTTTCGTGATGCCGTTCCACTTCGGCTGGCCGCACTTCGACCCGCTGTCGATCGCGACGATGGTCACGGTGATGTTCGTCACGTTCATCGAATCGACCGGGATGTTCCTCGCGGTCGGCGACATGGTGGAGCGCCCGGTCGATCAGGATCGTCTCGTGCGCGGGCTGCGCGTGGACGGCCTCGGCACGCTGATCGGCGGCATCTTCAACTCGTTCCCGCATACGTCGTTCTCGCAGAACGTCGGCCTGATCGGCGTGACGGGCGTGAAGAGCCGCTTCGTGTGCGCGACCGGCGGCGTGATCCTCGTGCTGCTCGGCCTGTTCCCGAAGATGGCGCAGGTCGTCGCCTCGGTGCCGCCGTTCGTGCTCGGCGGGGCCGGCATCGTGATGTTCGGGATGGTCGCCGCAAACGGCGTCAAGGTGCTGTCGAAGGTCGACTTCGTGAAGAACCACCACAACCTGTTCATCGTCGCGGTCAGCATCGGCATGGGCCTCGTGCCGGTCGTGTCGCCGCACTTCTTCTCGAAGCTGCCGCCGGCGCTCGCACCGATCCTGCATAGCGGCATCCTGCTCGCATCCGCGTCGGCCGTGATCCTGAACCTCGTGTTCAACGGCGTGAAGGGCGAGAAGGACGCGAAATGCGAAATCCGTCGCGCCGGCCACGACTTCGACGGACAGGCCGTCGACGCGCATCACTGATCGAACAACGCATGCGCCGCGACGCGGCGCCGCGATCGACCCAGACGCCACGGGTGAAACCGTGGCGTTTTTGTTTGGGAGTATGAAGATCGGGCGTCGGCCTGCGGTCGTGCGATCGCGCGATTGTGGGATTGCGCAAGCGCGCGAGTGCGGCACCGGGCACACGACGCGCGCGTCGACGAGTGCCGGCCCGGCTTGCGCACGCGCGCACGGGCACCACACACACGGCCTAACGTCGCATACGCCGCACACGCCGCATAAAAAAAACGCCACGAACTCACGTCCGTGGCGTTTTCATCGACTGCCGGCGCGGCGATCCGCGATCTCGACCCGGCAGCGTCTCGTCGAAGCGAAGTGAAGCGAGCGGCGCGCGCCGCCCGCTCTTACGCTTACCCGTTCGTCGCCGCAGCCGACGCCGACGCAGGCGCCGAGGCCTTGTCGTAATCGACCGTCTGATCGGGCGCGCGCGGCGTCTCGCCCGCCCGCTCGATCCAGCCGCCGCCGAGCGCACGATACAGATCGACGAGGTTCGTCCAGCGCGCGAGCCGCGCATTGATCAGCGCCTGCTGCGCGGTGTACAGATCGGTCTGCGCGGTCAGCACCGACAGATAGCTGTCGACACCGTTCTTGTAGCGCAGGTCCGACAGATCGAAGCGGCGCTGCTGCGCATGCGTGTTGCGCTCGAGCGCGGCGATCTGCTGATCGTACGTGCCGCGCGCGGCCAGACCGTCGGCCACTTCGCGGAACGCGCTCTGGATCGCCTTCTCGTAGTTCGCGATCTCGATGCGCTTCTGCACGTTCGCGAAGTTCAGGTTCGCGATGTTCTGCCCGCCTTCGAAGATCGGCATCGTGATCTGCGGCGCGAACGACCACGCCGCGGTGCCGGCCTTGAACAGCCCGCCGAGCGTGGGGCTCGCGGTGCCGAACGCGCCCGTCAGCGAGATGCGCGGGAAGAATGCCGCGCGCGCCGCGCCGATGTTCGCGTTCGCGGCGAGCAGCGTCTGCTCGGCCTGCATGATGTCCGGACGGCGCGTCAGCAGATCCGACGGCAGCCCGGCCGGCACGTCGGCGAGCAGGTTCTGCGCATCGAGCGGCAGCCCCGGCGGCAGATCGTCCGGCAGCGGCTCGCCGATCAGCAGCACCAGCGCGTTGAGCGCCTGCGCACGAGCGCGCGCCTGCGCCTGCTGGTTCGCGAGCGCCTGCTCGACGACCGTCTGCGCCTGACGCAGCTCGAGCTCGGAGCCCGTGCCGTTGTCGAACTGCAGCTTCGTCAGGTCGTACGAGGCCTGCGCCGTCTTCAGCGTGTCTTCCGTGACCTTCAGCAGGTCGTCGGTCGACAGCAGCGTCAGATACTGATCCGCGACCTGCGACACGAGCGAGATCTCGGCGGCCTGCCGCGCATACGCGGTCGACAGATACTGCGCGAGCGCCTGGTCCTTCAGGCTCTGCACGCGGCCGAACAGATCGAGCTCCCACGACGCCGACAAGCCGACGTTGTAGACGCGCGAAATATACGGCGCACCCGTCTGCGACACGCCCTGCGGCGTGCGCTGGATATTGCCGGTGCCCGTACCGTCGAGCGTCGGGAACAGGCCCGCGCGCGTGATCTGATACTGCGCGCGCGCCGCCTCGATGTTGAGCACCGACACGCGCAGGTCGCGGTTGTTCTTCAGCGCGATCTCGATCAGCCGCTGCAGGCGCGGATCGACGAAGAATTCGCGCCAGCCGATGGCGGTCGCCGCCTGGCCGTTCGCGCTGCGCGCGCCGGCAGCGCCCGGCTGCGTCGCATAGACGCCGCCGGACGGAAACGCCTGCGCGACGGGCGCGTCGGGCCGCGTGTAGTGCGGCGCCAACGTGCAGCCTGCGGCAAGGAGCGCGACCGCGATTGCAGTCAAAGCGTGTTTTTGCATCATCACTGTCCCTTGTTGCCTTCGTCGCCGTTGCCCGGCTTCTCTTCGTGGTGCGAGTGCTCCTGAGCCAGGCGCAGCGCCTCGTCGACGTCTTCCTTCTCGCCGCTGAAGATCGCACGGATCTTCACGAAGAACATCGGGATCATGAAGATCGCGAGGAACGTCGCGGTGATCATCCCGCCGATCACGCCCGTACCGATCGCGTGCTGGCTCGCCGAACCCGCGCCGTTGCTGATCGCAAGCGGCAGCACGCCGAGAATGAACGCGAGCGACGTCATCAGGATCGGACGCAGCCGCAGACGCGCCGCTTCGAGCGCGGCCTCGATCGGCCCCATCTTCTCCGTCATCTGCAGTTCGCGCGCGAACTCGACGATCAGAATCGCGTTCTTCGCGGACAGACCGACCGTCGTCAGCAGGCCGACCTGGAAGAACACGTCGTTTTCCAGACCGCGCAGCGTCGCGGCGAGCAGCGCGCCGATCACGCCGAGCGGCACGACCATGATCACCGAGAACGGAATCGACCAGCTCTCGTACAGCGCCGCCAGACACAGGAACACGACGAGGATCGAGATCGCGTAGAGGATCGGCGCCTGCGAGCCCGACTGGATTTCCTGGAACGACAGACCCGTCCACGAGTAGCCGATGCCGGTCGGCAGCTTCGTCGCGAGCGCTTCCATCGCGGCCATTGCCTGACCGGTCGACTTGCCCGGTGCGGCCTGACCCTGGATTTCCATCGCCGAAATGCCGTTGTAACGCTCGAGCTTCGGCGAACCGTACGTCCAGTGGCCGGTCGCGAACGCGCCGAACGGCACCATCCCGCCCGAGCCGTTGCGCACGTACCAGATGTTCAGGTCTTCCGGCGTCATCCGGAACGGCGCGTCGGACTGCACGTACACCTTCTTGATCCGGCCGTCGGTGTCGAGGAAGTTGTTCACGTACTTCGACGCCCACGCGATCGAGAACGTCTGGTCGATCGCATCCGCCGTCACGCCGAGCGCGTTCGCCTTCTCGCGATCGATGTCGACCTTGTACTGCGGCGTATCGTTCAGGCCGTTCGGACGCACGCCCTGCAGCGTCGGATCCTTCGCGGCCATGCCGAGCAGCTGGTTGCGTGCGGCCATCAGCGCGTCGTGGCCGAGACCGGCGTTGTCCGTCAGCTCGAAGTCGAAGCCGGCGGCCGTGCCGAGTTCCGGAATCGACGGCGGGTTGAACGGAATGACGATCGCGTCCTTGTAGCCCGAGTAGCGGCCGAACATCCGGCCGATCAGCGCCTGCACCTTCTGGTCCGCGTGCTGACGCTGCGCGTAGTCCTTCAGGCGCACGAACACGAGACCGGAGTTCTGGCCGCGGCCCGCGAAGCTGAAGCCGTTCACCGTGAACGCCGATTCGACGATGTCCTTCTCGTCCTTGAGCAGATAGTCGGTGATGTTCGCGAGCGTCTTCGCCGTGGTTTCCTGCGTCGAGCCGGACGGCGTCTGCACGATCACGAACATCAGGCCCTGGTCTTCATCGGGCAGGAACGACTTCGGCAGCCGCACGAACAGCAGGCCGACCGCGACGATCACGACCAGATAGATGATCAGCCAGCGGCCGGACCGCTTGATCACGTGGTGCACGCCGACGTGGTACTTGTCGCGGCTCGCGTTGAACGTGCGGTTGAACCAGCCGAAGAAGCCCTTCTTCTCTTCGTGATGGCCTTGCGGGATCGGCTTCAGGATCGTCGCGCACAGCGCCGGCGTCAGAATCAGCGCGACGAGCACGGACAGCACCATCGCGGACACGATCGTCAGCGAGAACTGCCGGTAGATCGCGCCGACCGAACCGCCGGAGAACGCGACCGGCACGAACACGGCGGACAGCACGAGCGCGACGCCGACGAGTGCGCCGGTGATCTGGCCCATCGCCTTGCGTGTCGCCTCCTTCGGCCCGAGCCCCTCTTCCGCCATCACGCGCTCGACGTTCTCGACCACGACGATCGCATCGTCGACGAGCAGACCGATCGCGAGCACGAGGCCGAACATCGACAGCGTGTTGATCGAGAAGCCGACGAGCGACATGATCGCGAACGTACCGAGCAGCACGACCGGCACCGCGATCGTCGGGATGATCGTCGCCCGCAGGTTCTGCAGGAACAGATACATCACGAGGAACACGAGCACGATACCTTCGAGCAGCGTCTTGACCACTTCCTCGATCGACAGCTTCACGAATGGCGTCGTGTCGTACGGATACTTGACGACGAGCCCGTGCGGGAAGTATTTCGACAGCTCGTCGACCTTCGCGCGCACGGCCTTCGCGGTCGCGAGCGCGTTCGCGTTCGTGGCGAGCTGGATGCCGAGCGCCGCGGACGGCTGGCCGTTGTACTTCGTATCGAAGTTGTAGTTTTCGGCGCCGAGGCCGATCTGCGCGACGTCCTTCAGACGCACCTGCGAGCCGTCCTGGTTCACCTTCAGCAGGATGTTGCCGAACTCGGCCGGCGTGCGCAGCAGCGTCGCCTCGGTGATCGTCGCCTGCAGCAGCGTGCCGGGCTTCGCGGGCGTGCCGCCGATCTGGCCGCCGGCGACCTGCACGTTCTGCGCGCTGATCGCCGACGTCACGTCGACCGGCGTGAGCCCGTAGTTCGTCAGCTTGACCGGGTCGAGCCACACGCGCATCGCGTACTGCGAGCCGAACAGCGTGACGGTACCGACGCCGTTCAGACGGCTGATCGGATCCTGCACGTGCGACGCGACATAGTTCGCGAGGTCGTAGCGGTTCATGCTGCCGTCTTCGGAGTTGAACGCCAGCACGAGCAGGAAGCTGCTGCTCGACTTCGTCACCTTCAGACCGAGCTGCTGAACCACCTGCGGCAGAATCGGCGTCGCGAGCGACAGCTTGTTCTGCACCTGGACCTGCGCGATGTCCGGGTTGGTGCCCGGCGCGAAGGTCAGCGTGATCGTCGCGGTGCCCGAGTCGTCACTGGTCGACGACATGTACAGGAAGTTGTCGAGCCCGCTCATCTGCTGCTCGATCACCTGCGTCACCGTGTCTTCCACCGTCTTCGCGGACGCACCCGGATAGTTCGCGCTGATCTGGATCGACGGTGGCGCGATGGTCGGGTACTGCGCGATCGGCAACGTGAAGATCGCCGCAACCCCGGCCAGCATCAGGATGATGGCGATCACCCACGCGAAGATCGGGCGATCGATAAAAAACTTTGCCATGAAACAGGCTCCCTGTTATTGCGCGCCCGAAGCGGCGGCGGACGACGCCGCGGCGGCGCTAGCCGGCGCGCCCAACGCGCCGGCACTC
>NZ_KV786669.1:0-6272 GCF_001806955.1 Burkholderia sp. HMSC10F09 | reverse complement strand
CGCGCGGTATGGCGCGGCGCAGGCTCGCGCGCGGCGCCTGCGCAGTCCGGGCGGCGGGCCCGCCGCCCGGTACGCGCTGTAGCGCCCCCCTTTCCTCGATGTCGCGGGTGTCGCCGACGCATCCTAGGGATAGTCGCGATGTGGATTCGCGCCACCCCGGTACAATCGATCGGACAACAAGACGAGGCAGCCACGAAAACATGGAAGAGGACGACATCGTCGCCGAATGGGCCGAACGCGTCCGCTCGGCCAGCGCCGACGGCCGCCCGCTGCGGATTCGCGGCGGCGGCACGAAGGACTGGTACGGGCAGACGCTCGAAGGAGAAATACTGGACACGCGCGCGCTGCACGGCGTCGTGTCGTACGACCCGGCCGAACTCGTCGTCACGGTGCGCGCGGGCACGCCGCTCGCGCAGCTCGAAAGCGTCGTCGCGGAGTGCGGCCAGATGCTGCCGTTCGAGCCGCCGCACTTCGGGCGCGCGGCCACCGTCGGCGGCTGCATCGCAGCCGGCCTCGCGGGCCCGCGCCGTGCGACCTGCGGCGCGCCGCGCGACTTCGTGCTCGGCGTCACGCTGATGAACGGCCGCGGCGAAACGCTGCGCTTCGGCGGGCAGGTCGTGAAGAACGTCGCCGGCTACGACGTCTCGCGGCTGATGGCCGGCTCGCTCGGCACGCTCGGGCTGATGCTCGAGCTCTCGATCAAGGTGCTGCCGGTGCCGGTCGCCGAAGTCACGCTGAAGTTCGAGATGACGGCGACCGATGCCGTGCGCAAGCTCAACGAATGGGGTGGCCATCCGCTGCCGGTCAGCGGCAGCGCGTGGCGCAACGGCACGCTCGTGCTGCGCCTGTCCGGCGCCGAGGCCGCCGTCAAATCGGCAAAGACGCAGCTCGGCGGCGAAGTCGTCGACGCGGTCGAGGCCGAGCGATTCTGGGCCGGCCTGCGCGAGCACACCGATCCGTTCTTCAACGGGATCCCGCCCGACTATGCGCTGTGGCGGCTCTCGCTGCCGTCGATCACCGAACCGATGCACCTGCCCGGCACACAGCTGATGGAATGGGGCGGCGCGCAACGCTGGTGGATTACCGACGCCGACGCGCAGACGGTCCGCATGAGCGCGAAGCAGGCCGGCGGCCACGCGACGCTGTTCCGCGCGGGCGACGCCTACGATCGCAGCGCCGGCGTGTTCACGCCGCTCGCCGCGCCGCTGCTGAAAATCCACCGCGGCCTGAAGGCGGCGTTCGATCCCGCGCGCATCTTCAACCGCGGCCGGCTGTATCCCGATCTCTGAGCTGCCGATGCAAACGAACCTCGCCGACTTCATCCGCGACACGCCCGACGGCAACGAGGCCGACGCGATCCTGCGCAAGTGCGTGCACTGCGGGTTCTGCACCGCGACGTGCCCGACCTATCAGTTGCTCGGCGACGAACTCGACGGCCCGCGCGGACGCATTTACCTGATCAAGCAGATGGTCGAAGGCGCGAAAGTCACGCGCAGCACGCAGCAGCATCTCGATCGCTGCCTCACGTGCCGCAGCTGCGAGACGACGTGCCCGTCGGGCGTCCAGTACGGCCGGCTCGTCGAGATCGGCCGCAAGCACGTCGAGGCGCAGGTGCAGCGCCCGCTGTCGCAGCGGCTCGTGCGCCGCCTGCTGGCGAGCCTCGTGCCGAACGCGACGCTGTTCTCGCCCGTGATGCGGCTCGGCCAGCAGGTGCGGCCGCTGCTGCCGAAGCGGCTGCGCGACAAGGTACCGCCGCGCACGCGGCTGCTCGAATGGCCGCAGCGCACGCATCCGCGCAAGATGCTGATGCTCGGCGGCTGCGTGCAGCCGTCGATGCTGCCGAACATCAACATCGCGACCGCGCGCGTGCTGGACGCGCTCGGCGTCGAGACGATCGTCGCGCCCGACGCAGGCTGCTGCGGCGCGATCCGGCTGCATCTGAACTATCACGACGAAGCGCTCGACGACGCGCGCCGCAACATCGACGCATGGTGGCCGTACGTCGAACAGGGCGTCGAAGCGATCGTGATGAACGCGTCGGGCTGCGGCGCGACCGTGCTCGAATATGCACACCTGCTGCGCGACGATCCGGCCTATGCGGAAAAGGCGCGGCGCATCGTCGCGCTGACGCGCGACATCTCCGACGTACTGCTCGCGTTCGAGGCCGAACTCGCGACGCTCGGCCGCCGCCGCGCGATCCATACGGTCGCGTACCATCCGCCGTGCACGCTGCAGCACGGGCAGCAGTCGCGCGGAAAGGTCGAACGGCTGCTCGAAACGCTCGGCATCGACGTGCGGCTGCCGGCCGACAGCCACCTCTGCTGCGGCTCGGCCGGCACCTATTCGCTGACGCAGCCGTCGCTGTCGTACCGGTTGCGCAAGCAGAAGCTGCTGAAGCTGCAGGCGCTCGAGCCGCAGATGATCGTGTCCGGCAACGTCGGCTGCATCGCGCACCTGCAAAGCGGCACGCAGACCCCGGTCGCGCACTGGATCCAGCTCGTCGAGCACCTCATCTACGGTTAATGTCGGCGCTCGCCGCTCGCCGCTCGCGGTGCACCATGATCGCTGCGTGAAGGGCATGCATGCACGCGAGCGCGTCGCGGCGGCGCGCGCGGCGTCCGTATAATGTGCGGATCGTTGCGCCGCCTGCGGCGCATCCGCTCCGTGCCCGTTTTCTCGCGCCGTATCCGTGCCCGTCATGTCCGATCTCGCCGTTCGTCTCGAATCCGTTCATCGCCGCATCGCCGACGCCGCGCGTGCCGCCGGCCGCGATCCGGCCTCCGTGTCGCTGCTCGCCGTATCGAAGACCTTTCCCGCCGATGCGGTGCGCGCCGCGCATGCGGCCGGCCAGCGCGCATTCGGCGAAAACTACGTGCAGGAGTCGATCGACAAGATCGACGCGCTCGCCGATTTGCGCGCGTCGCTCGAATGGCATTTCATCGGGCCGCTGCAATCGAACAAGACGCGCGCGGTTGCCGAGCGCTACGACTGGGTACATTCGATCGACCGGCTGAAGATCGCGCAGCGGCTCGCCGAGCAGCGCCCCACGCACCTGCCGCCGCTGAACGTGTGCGTGCAGGTGAACATCAGCGGCGAGGCTTCGAAGAGCGGCGTCGCGCCGGCCGAGGTCGCCGAGGTCGCACGCGCGGTGGCCGCGCTGCCGTCGCTGCGGCTGCGCGGGCTGATGGCGATCCCGGAACCGGCAGCCGACCTCGACGCGCAACGCGTGCCGCATCGCGCACTGCGCACGCTGTTCGATGCGCTGCGTGCCGACGGCCTGCCGCTCGACACGCTGTCGATGGGCATGTCCGCCGATCTCGAGGCGGCCGTACTCGAAGGCGCGACGATCGTGCGCGTCGGCACCGCGATCTTCGGCGCGCGCGACTATTCGCGCTGAACGCCGCGCCCTATCCCTTCACTCACTCGCTCAATCCGACATCATGAAAATCGCATTCATCGGCGGCGGCAACATGGCCGCGGCCCTGATCGGCGGCCTCATCAAGCGCGGCGTCGCCGCGGACGGCCTGTACGCGATCGACGTCAACGACGACGTCCGCGCGCGCGCCGCGCAGCAGTTCGGGATCCGCACCGGCGCCGCGATCGACGCGGCACTCGGCGACTACGACGCGATCGTGCTCGCGGTCAAGCCGCAGGTGCTGAAGGACGTCGCGCAGGCGCTCGCGCCGCATCTGCGCGCGCAGCTCGTGATCAGCATCGCGGCCGGCATCCGCGGCGCGGATCTGTCGCGCTGGCTCGGCGGCTACGCGCGCGTCGTGCGCACGATGCCGAACACGCCCGCGCTCGTCGGCATGGGCGTGACGGGCCTCGCCGCACTGCCGGGCGTCGATGCGGCCGGCCGCGAACTGGCTTCGAACGTGCTCGGCGCGGTCGGCGAGATCGTCTGGTTCGACGACGAATCGCAGCTCGACGCCGTCACCGCGATCTCGGGCAGCGGGCCCGCATACGTGTTCTATTTCATCGAAGCGCTGCAGGAAGCGGCGCGCCGCCTCGGGATGAACGACGAACAGGGCCGCGCGCTCGCGGTCGCGACGTTTACGGGCGCCGCGCAGCTCGCCGCGCAATCGGGCGAGCCGGCTGGCGTGCTGCGCGAGCGCGTGACGTCGAAGGGCGGCACGACGGCCGCCGCGCTCGCGTCGTTCGACGCGCAAGGTGTGAAGGAAGCGATCGTGCGCGGCGTGCTCGCGGCCGACGCACGCGCGAAGGAAATGGGCGACGAACTCGGCCGCGCCTGAGCGGCTCGACGCTTCGTCCTGCACGATGGTGGGCGTGCGCAGTAGACCGCGCACGCCGTCGGCCGGCAGCGGCAACAAAAAAGCGGCCTCGGCCGCTTTTTCGTTTTCTGCTTCAGCACGCCGCGCGCGGCACGAAGCCGCGCGGACCGCCGTTCAGCTCGCCGCCATCAGGTAATGCGCGGCAATGCCGGCGAACAGCACGCCGCCGAGCCAGTTGTTGTGGCGGAATGCCGCGAAGCACGGCATCCGTTCGCGGCCCTTGATCAGCGTGTAGTGATACACCGCGCAGCCGGCGGCGGCGGCCCAGCCCACCCAGTACGCCGCACCGAAGCCGAGCGTGATGCCGATCCACACGTAGATTCCGAGCGTGACCGCATAGCACGCCATGACGGCCGCGACGTCGAAACGGCCGAACGTCAGCGCCGACGTGCGAATGCCGATCTTGATGTCGTCGTCGCGGTCGACCATCGCGTATTCGGTGTCGTACGCGACCGACCAGAACACGTTGGCGATCAGCATCACCCACGCGAGCGGCGGCACCGTGTTCTGCACGGCCGCGAACGCCATCGGAATTCCGAAGCCGAATGCGATCCCGAGATACGCCTGCGGAATCGCGAAGAAGCGCTTCATGAACGGATAGGTACCCGCGACGAACAGCGCGACAACCGACAGCTCTTTCGTCAGCGTATTGAGCGGCAGGATCAGCAGGAACGCCACGAAGGACAGGCCGACGGCAATCGCGACGGCTTCCCACGCGCGGATCTTGCCCGACGTCAGCGGCCGGTCAGCCGTGCGCTTCACGTGCCGGTCGAAATCGCGGTCCGCGTAGTCGTTCATCGCGCAGCCGGCCGAGCGCATCAGCAGCGTGCCGAGCGCGAAGATCACGATCAGCGGCCAGCGCGGATGGCCGTCCGACGCGATCCATAGCGCGTTCAAGGTCGGCCACAGCAGCAGCAGGCTGCCGATCGGCTTGTCCATCCGGACAAGGCGCAGGTACAGGGGAAAGCGGGCAAGCATGGCGAAGCACCGGAAAGACGATCCCGGCATTTTAGAGCCCAACGGCCGTTTGCGTCATGGGTGCGGCCGGCGCGAGGCCCGGCCGAGGGGAATGGATCGGTGTGAAGAAATCGGCGGATCGCCGACCAAGATCGAAGGCGGCCGGCACGATCCGGGAACCATCGGTGCCGCGCGAGTCGCCGTGCGAACCGTGCGGCGGCAGCGCTGCCTACCTTGCGGCCCTGCCGCATGCCGCAACGACATGCCGCGCGCCGCGGCCGGGCGCGCGCCCCGCCGCGCAACGTCCTTACGCGAGCAGCGACCGCAGCATCCACGCGGTCTTTTCATGCGTCTGCAAGCGCTGCGTGAGCAGATCGGCAGTCGGCTCGTCGCTCGCCGCGTCGGCCGCCGGGAAAATCTCGCGCGCGGTGCGCACGACAGCCTCGTGCCCTTCGACGAGCTGGCGGATCATGTCTTCGGCGGCCGGCACGCCCTCGGCTTCCGGCACCGACGACAGTCGCGCGAAATCGCCGAACGTGCCCGGCGCGACGACGCCGAGCGTGCGAATGCGTTCCGCGATCGAATCGACCGCGAGCCACAGTTCGTTGTACTGCTCCTCGAACATCAGATGCAGCGTGTTGAACATCGGGCCCGTCACGTTCCAGTGGAAATTGTGCGTCTTCAGATACAGCGAAAACGTATCGGCCAGCAAGCGCGACAGGCCGTCGGCGATCTTCCTGCGATCCTTGTCGCTGATGCCGATGTTGATTTGCGTTGCATTTGCATTGCCTTTCTTTGCCATCGTCGGACTCCTCATTTCGACATGTTGAACCGATGAAAATGCGTCGAGCCATTCGCATGTCGCGTGCACGCGGCATGCGCTCGCGGTCTGCCAGTTTAGCGTGACACGCGCCAATGCGCGCTTACGCGCCGGCCACGTGAGCGATCGCGCCGAGCGCGTGCGCGATCAGCACGGCCGCGCCGCTGCCGGCGATCGCCGCGCCGACGAGGCGCCGCGCGGCG
>NZ_KV786668.1:0-6299 GCF_001806955.1 Burkholderia sp. HMSC10F09 | reverse complement strand
CCACCCGCAGCGCACGGCCGCGCCGCCGCGGGCGCGGCGGTTCGGCCGGCGCGCCGTCGGGCGAATCCGGATCGTGGGGCGGCGGCGTGTCGTTCGGGTCCTTCGTCATGCGGATCGTCGTCGGTGTAGCGGTTCGTTCAGAATGCGATGCCGAGCGTCAGGTACGGACGCACGCTGCGGTTGCGCAGCCCGTACGCGACGTCGACGTTGATCGGGCCGACCGGGCTGCGCCAGCGCGCGCCGATGCCGACGCCCGGATAGAACACCTTCTCGCCCCACGCATCGGTCGCGGTGCCGATGTCGAAGAACGTCGCGGCGCCCCAGTCGCGGTTGAACCAGTGCTGGTATTCGGCGGTGCCCGTCATCAGGTACTTGGTCGGCAGCACCGAGCCGTCGACGCTATTGCCGATGCTCTGGTAGCCGTAGCCGCGCACCGAGTTCGAGCCGCCCGCGCGGAACAGCAGCGACGCCGGCACCTGGGACGAGCTGCCGCTCGTGAACACGCCGCCGAGCTCGGCGCGGAACACGAACAGGTCGCGCTTGCCGATCGGCACGTACTGCTGGCCGCGCGCATAGCCGCGAATGAAGGTCTGGTCGGTCAGCACGCCCTTGATCGCGAAGCCGGCCTCCGCATGGATCAGGTTGCCCGAGCGCGGAAACAGCGGATCGTCGACGTTGCGGCGCGTCCATGCCCACTGCGGCACGAGCGCGCGGCTCGTGGTCGGGCCAGCGCTGTTCTGGTCGAGCCGGTCCTGATAGAACATCAGCGAGTACGCATAGTCGATGAACTGCCCGGTACGCGTCCGCTGCGCACCGACGCGCGCACTGTAGATGCGCGTGTCCGACACGTTGGTGTTCGTGTACGACGCGAGCACGCTGTTGGTCCAGCCGCGTTCGCCCGGCGGCATCGACAGCTGGATCTGCCCGTACTGCTGGATCTGGTCGAGCCGGCCCGATACGGTGAGCGGCCACGCGGCGCCGAACGTGTTGAGGTATGTGTACGAGCCCTGCACGTGCGGGCCCGTATCGGTCGCGTAGCCGACGCCGCCGCGTATGCTGTTGTACGGAAACTCGCTGACCTTCACGTGTACGGGCGTGCGCTCGGGCTTGCTGACGTCGTCGCCGACGTCGATCGCGACGCTCGCGTAGTACGGCGTGTTCTGCAGCTGCCGCTGCAGTTCGTTGATCCGCTGCACGTCGTAGATCTCGCCTTCGGACAGCGGATTCACGTTCGTGACGATCCGCTCCGGATAGCGGCGCACGCCGTCGACGTCGACCTTGCCGATCGTAAACGTCGGGCCGCTGTCGAACGTGACCGCGAGCGCCGCGCGCTGCGTGCGCGGGTCGATCCGCGCTTCGGACGACACGATCTTCGCGCCGAGGTAGCGGCGCGACTGCAGCTGCCGCAGCGCCGCGTTCTTGGCGCCGTCCCAGTCGGACTGCGTAAACGGGTCGCCCGTCTTCAGCGAGAACGCGAAACGCGTGGCGGCTTCCTGCTTCGGATCTTCGGTGTCGACGGGTCCCTTGAACGTCAGGTCGACCGACGACACGAACGTCTGCGGTCCCGGATCGACGGCGACGCGCACGTCGCGCTTGCCGTCGCGCGTGCGCACGTCGGTGCGCACGACCGGCGAGAAATAGCCGGCCGTCGCGGTCAGGTCGCGCACCTGCTGCGGCGTCGCGGTGACGAGGAAGTCGAACTGGTCGTCGGTGATGTCGTCGCGCTTCGCGAAGCGCGCGATGTCGAGATGCGCGCTCAGCAGCTTGCGGATGGCGCGCGGCGCGTCGATGTCGACCTGGTACTTGGCCTGCGCCGGCAGCGCGAAACAGGCGACGAGACAGCCTGCGAGCGCGGCGCGCGCGGTTGCGCCGGCGCGGCGCGGTGCCGGATCGCGCGAGGCGCGGCGGGCCGCGTCATGCGCCGGAAGTCGTTGCTGGTTCGCGTGCCCCGCCAAATATGACCTCGCCCTCGGTTGTCACGATTTCATGGAAAACCCTGTATTTGACCACAGGGTAGCGGCCGCGCCCGCGCGGACGCCGCTTTGATGCTTGGGCGCAACGCCCGGTGCGCGCCGCCGGACGCCGCGCACCGGGCGCCGGCCCGCCGATTCGACGCGCGATTGACGCCGGCTGTTCCCCGCGATGCGGTAAAATCCCGCCATCGCAGAACCCGGCGCGTCGTGCGCCATGCCAACGGAAAGCCAAGCCATGCCGTACCAGTCCGACGTCACGCAATTCCTGAACCAGCTCAAGCAGCAGAAGCCGACGCTCGAAGAAGAGCAGCGCAAGGGCCGCGCGCTGCTGTGGGACAAGCAGCCGATCGACCTCGACGAGCGCGCCGAGCAGCAGCAGTCGCGCGTGAAGCAAACGCCGTACGTCTACTACCAGAACTTCTGACGACGTGAGCACCGCCGACGAGGCCAGCGCCGCTCGCGAGGACGACGCGGTCGCCGCGCCCGCGGGTGCCGATTCGACGCCCGACACGGTCGACGGCGTCGCGGCGTTCGCTCGCCTGTACGGCGAGCCGTTGTTCAAGCTGCCGCAGGATCTCTACATCCCGCCCGATGCGCTCGAGGTCTTCCTCGAAGCGTTCGAAGGCCCGCTCGATCTGCTGCTGTACCTGATCCGCAAGCAGAACTTCAACGTGCTCGACATCCCGATGGCGCAGGTCACCGCGCAGTATCTCGGCTACGTCGACCAGATCCGCGCGTCGAATCTCGAGCTGGCCGCCGAATATCTGCTGATGGCCGCGATGCTGATCGAGATCAAGTCGCGCATGCTGCTGCCGGTGAAGAAGGCCGATACCGGCGAGGAAGCGGAAGATCCGCGCGCCGAGCTCGTGCGCCGGCTGCTCGAGTACGAGCAGATGAAGCTCGCCGCGCAGCGCCTCGACCAGTTGCCGCAGCTCGGCCGCGACTTCCTGCGCGCCGAGGTCTACATCGAGCAGAGCATCACGCCGCGCTTCCCGGACGTGAACGCGGACGACCTGCGCACCGCCTGGGCCGACGTGCTCAAGCGCGCGAAGCTCGTCCAGCATCACAAGATTTCCCGCGAGGAACTGTCCGTTCGCGAACACATGAGCCTGATCCTGCGCCGGCTGCAGAACGCGCGCTTCATGGAGTTCGCGGATCTGTTCGACACGGCGCGCGGCGTGCCGGTCGTCGTCGTCAACTTCATCGCGATGCTCGAGCTCGCACGCGAATCGCTCGTCGAAATCACGCAGGCCGAGCCGTTCGCGCCGATCTACGTGCGCCTCGCGTACCTGCCCGCGTAACGCGCGGCCGGCCGCGATCGGCGAAATAGAACGACCGTTCCCTTTTCGGTGCGTCCGCTGGCCAAATCCACTACAATCCGCCGACGCCCGCCGCGTGGTCTGCGCGCGGGCGCGTTTCACTCCGACCCCGACGCCGCCTGCCGCGGCGGCAACGCGCGCACGCGCGAGGAATTCGCTACCCGATCATGAAAGTCATCAGCTCGATCCAGGAACTGCGCGACCAGCTGCGCGGCCAGAACCGCACGGCGTTCGTGCCGACGATGGGCAATCTGCACGAAGGCCATCTGTCGCTGATGCGCCTCGCGCGCCAGCACGGCGATCCGGTCGTGGCGAGCATTTTCGTCAACCGCCTGCAGTTCGGTCCGAACGAGGATTTCGACAAGTATCCGCGCACGCTCCAGGACGACATCGAGAAGCTGCAGAAGGAAAACGTCTACGTGCTGTTCGCGCCGACCGAGCGCGACATGTATCCGGAACCGCAGGAATACCGCGTGCAGCCGCCGGACGATCTCGGCGGCATTCTCGAAGGCGAGTTCCGGCCGGGCTTCTTCACGGGCGTCTGCACGGTCGTCGCCAAGCTGATGGCCTGCGTGCAGCCGCGCGTGGCCGTGTTCGGCAAGAAGGACTATCAGCAGCTGATGATCGTGCGGCGCATGTGCCAGCAGCTCGCGCTGCCGGTCGACATCGTCGCAGCCGAGACCGTGCGCGACACGGACGGCCTCGCGCTGTCGTCGCGCAACCGCTATCTGTCGGACGCCGAGCGCAGCGAAGCGCCGGAACTCGCGCGCACGCTGCAGCGCGTGCGCGAGCGCGTGCTGGCCGGCGAACGCGACCTCGGCAAGCTCGAGCACGACGCGCGCACCCATCTCGCGGACCGCGGCTGGGCGCCCGACTACATCTCGATCCGCCGCCGTGCGAACCTGATCGCACCGAACGCCGCCGAACTCGACGCCGGCGAGCCGCTCGTCGTGCTCGCAGCCGCGAAGCTCGGCGCGACGCGCCTCATCGACAACCTGGAAATCTGACGGCCGCCGAGCGCCCGTCACGACGCATCACGGAGACATCATGCAGCGCCACATGCTCAAATCGAAAATCCATCGCGCGGCCGTCACGCACTGCGAGCTGCACTACGAAGGCTCGTGCGCGATCGACGAAGACCTGCTCGAAGCGGCGAACATCGTCGAAAACGAGCGGATCGACATCTGGAACATCAACAACGGCGAGCGGTTCTCGACGTACGCGATCAAGGGCGAGCGCGGCAGCGGGATGATCTCGCTGAACGGCTCGGCTGCGCGCCGCGCGCAGCTCGGCGATCTGGTCATCATCGCCGCGTTCGCGATGGTCGAGGAGGCCGAACTGCAGGCCGGCTGGAAGCCGAAGCTCGTGTTCATCGACGAAGGCAACAAGATCAAGGGCCACCGCGATCACGTGCCGACGCAAACCTGGACCTGAGCGCCCCGCCGCAACGACGAAGGGCTGGATCTCCGCCACGCGCGGACATCCAGCCCTTTTTATTTTTGGTCGTGGCCGGCGCTACGCGCTCGGGCCGCCGGCCGGCGTTCACGACGCCTTCGCGACCTTCGCCCCCTTCCCCGCGCTGCGCTCCGCCCATTCGACGATCGGCCCCCACTGCTCGAGATCCTTGTCGACGCGGCTTTTCGCGACGTCCCAGAGCGTCAGGCCGTGCGCGGCGATCTGTACGTAGTTCTGCGTGTCGCGCAGGTAGCCGAGCACCGGCAGTCCGAGCCCCTCGACGAAACGGTGCAGCTGGTCGGACGAACGCGTGCGCGCGTCGACGCGCATCCCGACGATGCCGACCTCGACGCTGCCCTTGCGTACGGCCTTTTCGGTCGCGAGGCGTTCGAGAAACTGCTGCGTCGCGAGAATATCGAACATCGACGGCTGCAACGGCACGATGACCTTGTCGGCCAGCTGCAGCGCGACGTTCAGCCGCGTGCCGTGCAGGCCGGCCGGCGTGTCGATGACCGCGTATTCGAGGCCGCGCGGCGGCTTCGACGGCGCGTCCGGATCGAGATTCCACGCCTCGATCGTCGGCAGCCCGGCCGGCCGCAGGTCGAGCCACGCATGCGCGGACTGCTGCCGGTCGAGATCGGCCAGCGCGACCCACGCGCCCTGCGCCGCGAAATAACCGGCAAGGTTGGTGGACAGCGTGCTCTTGCCGACGCCGCCCTTCGGATTCGCCACCACGATGACCGTCATGAATTCCCCCGAAAAAGCCGCGCGGCGCCGGCTGCATGGCCGGCGCCGCTCATTGCGGATACAGGGAGCGATGATATCGGTAAAACGGGTATCGCCGAAACGGGTTGCACCGATCCGCTGCCGTGCGCGGCCGGTACGCCTTCCCTATGTCGCTTACGCGCGTCGCGGTTCGGCGCCCGATGCGCCGAGCGCGAATGCGCCGCCGCCGAGCAGCGCCTGCACGACGAGCGTCACCGCCCAGAACGCCGGGTATTCCCAGCCGCCGTGCGGCGCGCCGAAACTCCAGCCGTTCGGCAGATGCGCCGAGACCGCGCCGAGCATGAACGGCAGCAGCACGAGCGCGGCGAGCCGCACGCGCACGCCGGCGAGCAGCGCGAGGCCGCCCACGAGCTCGACGAGCGTCGTCAGATAGGCGAGCCAGCCCGGCAGGCCGATCGACGCGAAAAACTGGGCGGTGCCGGGCAGCGTGAAGACGAATACCTTTTGCGCGACGTGCGCGAGATACAGCACACCGAGTGCGACACGCAGCAGCGTCGCGGCGAAATCGTTCAGGCGATCGGAATTCATGGCGGGTTCCTGTGAGAGTGAGTGATCGAATGGATCGCACTCTATTCGAAGCGATTTCTCGGATAAACACGCCGTTTCGCTTTCACTCGTTCTCAATGGGAATTAATCGAGGCAGGTGCCACGGGGCATGGGCCATGAGCCATGAGCCGTGAGTCAGAGCCGCGAGCCGCCGCTCGCCGGGCCTCGCCGAGGCTCGCCGGGTCGGGCCGGGCCGGGCCAAGCCAAGCCGAGCCAAGCC
>NZ_KV786667.1:0-8508 GCF_001806955.1 Burkholderia sp. HMSC10F09 | reverse complement strand
CCTTAAACACAAAATTCCTGACAGGCCCGTCCATGAACGCATCGAGTGGCTGCCCGAGAACGGTCCGGTAGACGACAGGATCCAGATTGATTCTCAGCTTTCCACGCACAGCCGACGCGCCATCCGCCGCAGCGGCCGCCGCTTCCTCAAGGCCGGCCAGATGGGGCATGACCTGCTCGTAAAAGCGGCGGCCCTCTTCAGTCAGGGAGACAGAGCGCGTTGTCCGGTTGAAGAGCCGGATGTTCAACCTCTTTTCCAGCCGCGCAATCGCGCGACTGACGCCCGGCGGCGTCATTCCTATCACCTCCGCAGCGCCCACAAAGGTCCCCGCATCCACTACGGCGGCGAACACGCTAATGCTGCCGGAAAGTTTCTCGCTACTGGATCTCATGGTTGCTCAAGTTAATACGGTTGGCGGAGCGCGATCGACCGCGTGAAGGCGAACGCTGCGCCGCGCAGCAGTGCTGGCGGGGTCCGTTGATCATGCCAAATTGATGATCCATTGTCACTTATCTAATGACATCCATGTCATTTTGTTTCGTTTGGTGCTTGTCCAGAATACGTCTCGCCGACGCATTCGTTGGACATCGACGCAAACCGGTCGCGGCCCGGTTTTTCGCCATCGCCGAGCACTGCAATGCCGCGATTCATTCATTCGGGAAGAAACCAAAATGGCAGGTCAAACAGATCGTCGCCGTCTCCTGAAGGGAGCATCGAGCCTGCTGGCGCTTGCGACGCTTGGTGGCGTTGTAAGCCGCGACGCGCAGGCACCTTTCTACGATGCGCGCGCCGTGGACCTATACGGGCGTCGAGCAGGCGTTTTACGACGGTTTGCGTCGCGTCTGAACGATTGACCGTCGGCACGCCAACACTGGATCAACCGATATCACCACACACGGAGAACGAGCAATGTATGCAATCACAGGAATCACCGGCAAGGTGGGCGGTGCACTGGCCCGCGAGCTGCTGGCTGCCGGTCAGCCGGTGCGCGCCGTCGTGCGCGATGCGACACGGGCAGAAGCTTGGGCAGAGCGAGGGTGCGAAATCGCGACGGCTTTCATGGAAGACTCTTCGTCGCTCGCCGCCGCATTCGAAGGCGCGACCGGCGTTTTCATCCTGCCGCCTTCGGAGTTCGATCCGGAGCCCGGGTTTCCCGAAGCGCGCACAGTGATTGACGCTGTGTCCGCCGCACTCCTGAAGGCGCGACCCGGTAAGGTCGTCTGCCTCTCGACGATCGGCGCGCAGGCCGACGAGGTCAACCTGCTCACTCAACGCACGCTGATGGAGCAGGCGCTGCGCGAGATGCCGATGCCCGTGACGTTCCTGCGCCCAGGCTGGTTCATGGAGAACGCCGCATGGGATGTTGCGTCTGCAAGCGACGATGGCGTGATTGCCAGTTACCTGCAGCCGCTCGACAAGCCGGTGCCGATGGTCGCCACTGCGGACGTAGGCCAGGTTGCCGCCGACCTGCTTCGGCAAACTTGGTACGGCGTGCGCGTCGTCGAGCTTGAAGGTCCACGCCGGGTAAGTCCTAACGATCTCGCAGCGGCTTTCGCCAGTGTGTTGCATCGTCAGGTACGCGCGGAAGTCGTCGAACGGCACACGTGGGAAGCGCTGTTCCGCACGCAGGGCATGAAGCATCCTCTACCTCGCATGCGCATGCTGGACGGCTTCAACGAAGGCTGGATCTGTTTCGAAAGTAATTCTGACGAAATCTTGCGCGGGCACGTCGAACTGGAGACTGTTGTCGGCGAGCTTGTGTCACGTCGAATCTGATCGGAGCCGGCAGCGACGCGTGGACTCAGAGTCCCACTCTACCGAAGCACCAGGTTCTCGTTGATACAAGGAGTACACGATGGAATACGGCGCGCTGGGCAGAACTGGTCTACGCGTTTCACGGTTGAGCCTCGGCGCAATGACGTTCGGTGCTGGCTCAGGCATCTGGGGCGATATTGCAGGCTTGGACCGCGATCAGGGCACCCGGCTTGTCGCGATGGCCGTGGAACGTGGCGTCAACCCATCGACACGGCGGACGTCTATACGACCAACGCGATCGAGTCGCTGCACATGCAGCTTCGGAAGATCATCAAGGCGTGCGGCCACTTTTGGAAGCGCGCCATGACTCAGTTCGCGCTGCTTTACCCGGAACGATTCAACATTGGAGTCTGAATCTCAACCCGCCTCACACACGGAATTCCGGATACCTCCGAGGGCGGCAGCTTTCGGCCGCGATCGGTCGTTGGACAGTCACTGACGAATCGCTGACAATCTAGCCACCCTGCAATGGCTGCCCGCGGCTACCGGAAGCGTATATGCGCTCAAACTTTCTGGTCTCCAATCGTACCGCCCAGTATCAAACGATCGCGCTGATCCTCATATCGATGTTCTGTTTCGCGATCGTCGACGCACTCGGCAAAGCCGTGGCGCTCGATTATCCGGCAAACGAAGTAACGTTCTTCCGCATGCTGTTCGGGATCGTGCCGGCCGTTCTCGTCAGTCTTCGTGGCGAGCCGTTGATCGCTCGTGTCAAGAATATCGATCTTCGCGGACAGACTACGCGCGCGCTGACGCTACTCGGCGCTTCCGGACTATTCTTCGCCGGCTTGCCTTACCTGCCGTTGAGCGAGGCCGTCGCAATCGTTTATTCGGAGGCGATCTTTGTCGTTATCCTTGCCCCGTTGCTCCTCGGGGAGCGCTTGATCGCGCGGAACGCAGTCGCAGCGTGCGTCGGCTTTATCGGCGTCATTCTGGTTGTCCGTCCACACGGTAGCTTGTCGACTTTCATCGGCCCGTGTCTGCTGCTGTTGAGCGCTGTGTGCGGCGCGCTTTCGATGATTCAGATTCGCAGGCTCAAGGTGAGCGACGACTCGAGCCTCACCGTGCTTTTCTTTACCACTTTCGGGACCGTCGTGACCGGTATTTCCCTATTGTTTGCGTGGCGGACACCGACACTCAGGGACCTGTTCATCATGGCGCTGCTCGCGATATTCGCCACTGCCGGCCAGCTTCTCTTTACGGTCGCAGTGAGGCGCGAAAACGCGGCGACACTCGCCCCTTACACCTACACAAGCATCATCTGGGCAACGCTTTTCGGATTCGTCGTATGGGGCGAGACGTTAGACCTCGTGCCGGTCCTCGGGATAATCGCAATCGTCGGAAGCTCGATCGCTGTTGCGATTCGGGAAGAGCCGCCTGAGGGGCCGGCGGTTTAGCCGATCGCCCAACCCACCTTCCCCCCACCCCCACTTTCCTCTACATTACCGAAGCCTCCCGGCCCCAAACCGCAAAGGCGAACCTGAGAGCTCACCCAAAAACAACGAGGGACCCGAACGCATGAACATCAGCAAACGCGGCGACCACCTGTTCGCAACCGGCCTGCCGAAAACGATCGGCGACGTCGCCAAACTCGTCCGCACGCAGATCGGCGAATACAGCGAAGGGCGCGTACTGGCCGACGAACTGTTCGCGATGCAGCGCGAACTCGGCGGCAACGAATTCGACGTGACGATCAATCGCGGCCGGCCCTTCTCGGGCCACGATACCCACTCGCTGATTTTCGGCACGGTCGTCGACCGCTTCCGGCTCGACATGCAGGCGGTCGTGTTCGCGATGAAGCACCGCCGCAGCATCGACGCACGCGACGGCGCACAGCGAGGCGAAGCGCTCACGCAGGCGAACGCGCACCTCGCGACCGCGAAGCAGTACGCGCAGTTCACGGTCGGGCGGCTGTTCGATGCGGTCGTCGACCGCGACGTGCTGAAACAGATTCTGGATGCGACGTCGACCACGCGCGGGCGCGCGCCGGCCGAACAAAAGGGAATCGAGGAGGCGAAGCGCAAGCTGAGCGACGCGCGTTACCGGATCCTCGGCGCCATCGGGCGGATGTGACGGCCGCGCCGGCTCGTCGAGCCGCGCGGCATCGTCGATGCGAGCGGGCCGGCCGCCGCGCCGCGATGGCGCCGCCGCCGGCCGCGTCTTTTTACTGCGGGCCCATCTTCTTGATCAGCACATCGAGCTGCGCGACTTCTTCTTCGGTCAGATCGACGAGCGGCGCGCGCACCGGGCCCGCATCGTGGCCGACCAGCTTCGCGCCGGCCTTCACGATGCTGACCGCATAGCCCGCGCGGCGGTTGCGGATCTTCAGATACGGCAGGAAGAATTCGTCGATCAGGCGGCCGACGGTCGCGTGATCGTCCTTCGCGATCGCTTCGTAGAACGTCATCGCCGTCTTCGGGATGAAGTTGAACACGGCCGACGAATACACCGGCACGCCGAGCGCCTTGTACGCGGCCGCATAGACTTCGGCGGTCGGCAGGCCGCCGAGATACGCGAAGCGCTCGCCGAGGCGGCGGCGGATCGTGACCATGCTTTCGATGTCGCCGACGCCGTCCTTGAAGCCGATCAGGTTCGGGCAGCGATCGGCGAGGCGCTCGAGCATGTCCGCATTGAGCTTCGAATTCGCGCGGTTGTACACGACGACGCCGATCTTCAGCGCGCGGCAGACCTGCTCGACGTGCTCGGCAATCCCTTCCTGGCTCGCTTCGGTCAGATAGTGCGGCATCAGCAGCACGCCGCTCGCGCCGAGGCGCTCGGCTTCCTGCGCATATTCGATCGCGACGCGCGTCGCGCCGCCCGCACCGGCGAGGATCGGCACCTTACCCTTGCAGGTTTCGGTCGCGACGCGGATCACGTCCGAATACTCGCGCTGCGTGAGCGAGAAGAATTCGCCGGTGCCGCCGGCGGCGAACAGCGCGCTCGCGCCATACGGCGCAAGCCATTCCAGACGCGCGGCGTACGTGGTCGGGCGGAAGCTGCCGTCGGCGTCGAAGTCCGTCAGCGGAAACGACAGCAGGCCGTGGGAAATGATCTGTTTGAGTTCTTGCGGTGAGGTCATGGTTGGGTCGTCCGTCTAGCGCGAGTGCTGGGTTCGTCGGGAACGGCATACGAGCCATAGTGGCGATGTCGTTGTATGTCATCGTACAACGCAAGAACAGGCGGCGCAAGCGGTTTGCTCGCCGGGGAATAGTAGGGTCTTTCCGGATAAGGGTTTACGAACTATGCGCGATCGGTGTTCAATGTCGTATGATGACTAACGATATGACTTGCCGCTTTCAGGAATTCCGATGACTGCATCCCCGCTCTATATCCGTGTGCATCCGGACGACAACGTTGCGATCGTCGTCAACGACGGCGGTCTGCCGGAGGGCGCGACGTTCGCCGACGGGCTGACGCTGCGCGAAGGCGTCCCGCAGGGCCACAAGGTCGCGCTGACCGATCTCGCGGCCGGCGATCCGATCGTGCGCTACAACGTCGTGATCGGCTACGCGCTGACCGACCTGCGGCGCGGCAGCTGGGTCAACGAGCGCACGATGCGCATGCCGGAGCCGCCGGGCCTCGACGACCTGCCGCTCGCGACGCGCCGCGCGCCGCCGCTGGCGCCGCTCGAAGGCTACACGTTCGAGGGCTTCCGCAATCCGGACGGCTCGGTCGGCACGCGCAACATCCTCGCGATCACGACGACGGTGCAGTGCGTGGCAGGCGTCGTCGAGCATGCAGTGAAGCGGATCAAGGCCGAACTGCTGCCGCGCTATCCGAACGTCGACGACGTCGTCGGCCTCGAGCACACGTACGGCTGCGGCGTCGCGATCGACGCGCCCGATGCCGACATCCCGATCCGCACGCTGCGCAACATCAGCCTGAATCCGAACTTCGGCGGCGAGGTGATGACGGTCAGCCTCGGCTGCGAGAAGCTGCAGCCGGACCGCCTGCTGCCGCCGGGCGCGATCCCGGTGGTCGCGGCCGAGGGTGGGCCCGACAACGGCGGCGTCGTGTGTCTGCAGGACGCCGCGCATGTCGGCTTCCAGTCGATGATCGATTCGATCATGACGATGGCCGAATCGCATCTCGAGCGGCTGAACCGCCGGCGTCGCGAGACGTGTCCGGCGTCGGATCTCGTCGTCGGCGTGCAGTGCGGCGGCAGCGATGCGTTCTCGGGGCTGACGGCCAATCCGGCAGTCGGCTTCGCGGCCGACCTGCTCGTGCGCGCCGGTGCGACGATCATGTTCTCCGAAGTGACCGAAGTGCGCGACGGCGTCGCGCAGCTGACGTCGCGCGCGGCGAACGAGGACGTCGCGCGCGAGATCATCCGCGAGATGGACTGGTACGACCGCTATCTGCAGCGCGGCCGCGTCGACCGCAGCGCGAACACGACGCCGGGCAACAAGAAGGGCGGCCTGTCGAATATCGTCGAGAAGGCGATGGGCTCGATCGTGAAATCGGGTAGCGCGCCGATCGCCGGCGTCGTGCGACCGGGCGAGCGTGCCCGGCAAAAGGGGCTGCTCTACACGGCGACGCCCGCGAGCGACTTCATCTGCGGCACGCTGCAGCTCGCGGCCGGCATGAACCTGCACGTGTTTACGACGGGCCGCGGCACGCCGTACGGGCTCGCGCAGGTGCCGGTGATCAAGGTCGCGACGCGCAGCGATCTCGCGCGCCGCTGGCACGACCTGATGGATCTCGACGCGGGCCGCATCGCGACCGGCGCGGCGACGATCGAGGACGTCGGCTGGGAGCTGTTCCACATGATGCTCGACGTCGCGAGCGGCAAGCGCCGCACGTGGGCCGAGCAATGGAAGCTCGCGAATGCGCTCGTGCTGTTCAATCCGGCGCCGGTGACCTGACGCGCGGCTATCTCGGTCGAACGATGCGGGCGCCTTCGGGCGCCCGTTGTCGTTTCGGGGCGCCGCGTCGTTCGTCGCGTGCCGTGTGCGCGCATCGCGAATCGCTTACCTCGCACGTAATCGACGGCCCGCGCGACGCCGGCGACGATAGCGACACGCGGACACGAAACGTTCGCGGCATCGTCTCCCATCCATCCGACCAGGAGTCTCGCATGAACACCAGTGCCCAATCCGTCCATACCGACCTGATCGACCGCTACTTCGATGCGTGGAACGAGCCCGACGTCGCGCGCCGCCGCGCGCTGATCGACGCGACGTACGCGAGCGATGCCGCCTATCGCGATCCGCTGATGGCCGGCGACGGTCACGCGGGCATCGACACGATGATCGCGGCCGTGCAGGAGCGCTTTCCGGCATACCGCTTTCGCCGCACCACCGATGTCGACGGTTTCGGCCAGCACCTGCGCTTCTCATGGGCGCTCGAGGCGCCGGACGGTACCGCGATCGTGAAGGGCTCGGATTTCGGCACCGTCGATGCGTCGGGCCGCCTGAAGTCGATCACGGGCTTCATCGACGAAATGCCGGCTGCGGCGGCGTAACGCACATCGCGGCATGCGCAGCGGGCGCCGGGATCGGGTAACGTTATGCGGTTCGTTCCCGCTCCCGGAGCTCCCGACATGCTGAAGAACCTCGATCCGCTGCTGCACGCCGACATCCTCCACACGCTGCGCGCGATGGGCCACGGCGACGAAGTGGCGATCTGCGATGCGAATTTTCCGGCCGAATCGGTCGCACAGCATACGGTCGTCGGCCGCGCGCTGCGGATCGACGGCGCCGATTCCGCGCGCGTCGTGCGCGCGGTGCTGTCCGTGCTGCCGCTCGACACGTTCGTGGAGACGGCCGCGTGGCGCATGGAAGTCGTCGGCGATCCGGCCGCGCTTCCGCCGGTGCAACGCGAGGTGCAGGCCGAGATCGACCGTGCGGAAGGGCGGGCGGTGCCGCTCGCCGGCATCGACCGCTTCGCGTTCTACGAACGTGCGCAGCAGGCGTACGCGGTGATCGTCACCGGCGAACTGCGCGGCTACGGCTGCTTCCTGTTCAAGAAAGGCGTGTTGTTGAGCGACGCCGGCTAAACACGCGGCGGGCCGTGCTGCACGCGGCCATGTAAAGTTTTGCTACAACTCTTGGACGACGCGCACGGACGCTCTATGCTGGCCCATTTGCCGCGCGCACCGCAGCGCGCGGTGCCGAGCGGCCCGGCCGCGCTCGCGCGACCGGACGTACTGCATACGAGGAGAGAGGCATGACGCGTTCCGTCGATTCCGGCGTCATTTTTTTCGCACGCCTGGCGCTGGCGGCGTTGTTTCTGTGGGGCGGCGTGATGAAGCTGCTCGGTTACGGCGATTTCGTCGGCTATCTGCGCGGGCTGAACGTGCCGTATCCGCAGTTCGTCGCGCCGATCGTCGTCGCGATCGAAGCGCTCGGCGGTCTGCTGCTGATCGTCGGCTACCGCGTGAAGCCGCTCGCGCTGCTGATGGCGATCTACACGGTCGCGACCGCAATGGTCGGCCACAACTTCTGGGACGCGACCGATGCGGCGGTTCAGCACGACATGGTGATCCACTTCTGGAAAAACATCGCGATCGCGGGCGGCTTCCTGCTGCTGTTCGTGACGGGTGCGGGCGGCGCGAGCATCGACGGTTTGCGACGGCCGAGTTCGTCGTACGGCGGGCTGCGCTGATCCGCTCGCGCAGCGCCGGGTGCTGCGCGCTGCGTGCCGCACCACCGCACCACCGCACCACCGCGCCACCGCGCCACCGCGCCACCG
>NZ_KV786666.1:0-8288 GCF_001806955.1 Burkholderia sp. HMSC10F09 | reverse complement strand
CGCTCGCGGCGGCGACCGCCGCGCGCGAGGCGCCGTTGGCAGCGGCCGATGCCGCCTTGGGCGCGGCGGCCGGCGAGCCCGCGAGCTTTTCGACGTTCAGCACGCCCTGCTTGTCGCGCGACAGGTCGATCACGGGCCGGTCGAGCCGGATTTCGTCGAAGTGCATCGCATTGCGCAACGGCTCGAGGCCGGCCGCCGCGACGTGCACGCCGCGCGCGGCGAACAGCGGCTCGGACGCCGGGCCCGTGACCTTCGCGTCGGTCAGGTCGACCGTGCCGGACACGCGCAGCGCGGGCGTATCGCCGCTCATCACGAAGTTGACCGAGAGATCGCTGCTCAGCAGGCCGCTCGTCACGGCGACCGGCAACTTCGCGGGGACGTACGAGATCAGCTTCGGCACGTCGAGCCGATCGAACTTCAGCGCGATTTCCGATTCGCGCGACCGCGCGAACGGCTTCGTCTTGCCGTCGATCGCGATCGGGCTGCCGTCGAACCGCATCCGCAGCTTCGGTTCGACGAAGATGTCGGTCTTCGACGGCAGCGTCGCGATATACGGCACGCCGAGCGTCCACTCGTCGACGACGTGCTTTTCGTTCAGCAGCCGATCGTCGAAATCGATCCGGCCGTTGTTGATCTGGATGTTCGACACGGAGAACAGCGTCGGCTTGCTGTCGGGCTTCGACGGCGTCGAGAACTTCTCGATCAGGTCGGTGAAGTTGAAGCGCTGCGCGTCGTAGCGGACGATGCGAAAGCGCGGCGAATCGAGGCGGATCTCGTTGACGATCGGCGCACCGCGAAACAGCGACGTCCACGACGGCCGCACGACGAGCTTCGCAATGTCGATGAAGTCGCCCTGTCCGCCGTGCTCGCCGACATGGATGCTGTCGGCTTCGAGGTTCAGCGTGTACGGGTTCAGCGCGATGCGCCGGATCGTCGCGGGCCGGTCGAGCTGCTTGCTCAGTTGCTGTTCAGCGATATGGCGGATCAGCGGCGGCGCCGCGAAGAATCCCAGCAGGCCGAACAACACGAGGAAGATCAGGATACCGAGGCCGATGCGTCGGGTGCGGCGCGAGCGGGCGACGCCGCGGAGGGCATGGAGGGTCGTGGAAGGGATTTCTTTATCTGGGCTTGCCATGCTGGAATGCCTCGGAAACGGATACCGGGTCGCGCCGGAATCCGGCGCGCCCGAGCCTGTTGTTCCGAGAGTATAGGCTCAGAGGATGACGGGACGCGCATGCGTGCGCCCGCCGCGGGCCGTATGGGACCGCGGCGGCGTCCGCTCGTTCACTTGCGCACGACGGCCGGCGGCATCCACGATCCGTCGGTGGCCTGCGGCTTCGGCGCATACAGCCGCAGCGCGAGCGCGAAATCGGCGCGCGGCGCGGGCAGCCAGTTCGCCGCGCGCGCGCCGCCCGGCACCGCCGACACGACGATGTCGACCGATCCGTCGTGGTTGCGGCGCAGCCGGTCGCGATCGCCGAGCGAACGGCGCGCGGCGCCGACGTCGGGCAGCGCGCCGCCCGGCGTGTACGGCGTGAGCGTCCAGAAGCCGCGCACCGGCGGCAATGCGCCCGGCGCGAAATGCAGCACGTAGCGGTTCGCGCCGTTCAGCGGCTGGCCGTCGCTGTCGACGCGGACGATCGCGATCGTCTCGTCGTCGCGCGTCGCGGTGCCGAACTGCGTATAGGCCGCATACGCGCGCAGCGCATAGTCCTGCCCGTACTTGCCGGCCGTATCGCCGATCCAGCTCCAGCCGTTCGCGCTCAGCAGATTCGGCGGCGGCGCCGTGAGCCGTGCGCGCCCTTCGTCGACGCCGGCCGTCGCCGCCGTCAGCCGGTCGCCCGTCCACTGCACCGGATTGCCGGCCGACACGCCGATGTCGTCGAGCAGCTGCTGCGCGTGCGGATCGTCGTCCGGCGCCGGGTTGTCCTGCAGCGCACGCGCAAAGCGCGTGAAGAACGCCTTCGGATCGAGCGCGGCGACCTGTTCGGCCGGCGTGCCGCCCGTCAGCGCGTCGGCCGGTGCACTGCCCGTATGAACGGCGACCGAGGCGCCGCGCGCGTCGCCCGTGTAGACCGACAGCGGCACGATGCGCATCGCGCGCTGCAGTTTCTTCACGGCCGTGAGGTCGCGTCCGCCGCTCGTCTGCAGTCGTACTTCGAGCCACGCATAGCGCGTCGGCACGTCGACCCGCACCGCACCCTTCGGCAGCGTGCCCTGCCAGTCCTTCGCGACGAAGGCAATCGTTTGCGACCGGCGGCCGCCGCGCGCCGCCGCGCTCGAGGCCGACCACAGCACGTTGGTCCACATGTCGAGCGCGCGTGCGTCCCAGTACCGGCCGCGCGTGTCGGGCAGCGTGACGATCACCGGCTCGGCCGCGACGTCGAGCCAGCCGGTCGAGTCGAGCGTATCGACGCCCGGCAGCGGCGGATTCACCGCGCCGACCGGCGGCAGCGCCTGCGCGTGACGCAGCGTGTTCAGCGGCGCCTTGCCGGGTTGCGCGCCGTCGCCGCCTGTCGCGGCGTCTTTCGCGACGTCCATCAGCACGAGCGGATACGCATAGACATAGGAATCGGCGACTTCCGTACGCATCCAGCCCGTCTTGCGCTGGATCGCGTCCGGTTGCGACGCGCATCCCGCGAGCAGCGCCGCCATGGCGAGCGACGCGCACGCGCGCCGCAGAGAAAGGGATTCTCGAAGGTGTTCAATCATCGATTACTGGCCGAATATCGTTCTTTTCCGTCAACGCCATGTTCGGTTCCCGAACGGCGCGTGAGCGACGCCGGCGCGCGCGGACGGCCGCTGGTCGGCACGGCGCGCGGGTGTCAGGCCGGTATCATAGCGCCTAAGGGCATCCCCCAATATGCCCGAAGACACATTGGACAGTAGCGGCGGTGTCGGCGCGGCCGCGTGGAATCGGCTCGCGGGCCGCGCGGCATGCATCGGGCGGCGTCGATTCCGGGCGAGCCGGGTGCGCTGGCCCGGCGCGTGCCCCCGCGGTTGGCCCGTGGTTGCCCCGTGAGGCAACGCGTCGTCGCCGATGCTTGACCTTCCCATCATGGGAAAGTTGATACTGGGAACCAATCGCGCGACGAACCGCGCCTTGGGGGAATCCGAATGACTGAATCACTCGCATCCGCGTCGCTGCATACGATCGAACTGGGTGTCGACGGCATGCACTGCGGCGGCTGCACCGGACGGGTGCAGCGCGCGCTGGCCGGCGTGCCGGGCGTCGTCGACGCGACGGTCGACCTGGAACGGCAGGCAGCCACGATTACCGCTCGCGAGACTGTGGAGCCGGCGCGGCTCGTCGATGCGGTCGGCGCCGCGGGTTATCGCGCGACCGTGCGCGACGCCGTCGCGGGAAGCGATGCGATGGCGGCGCAGGCGGAGCACGAGGCGCGACCCGGGGCGGCGGCGACGGTCTTGCTCGACATTGACGGGATGACGTGTGCGTCCTGTGTGTCGCGTGTCGAAAAGGCGTTGGCGAAGGTGCCAGGCGTCACGCATGCGTCGGTCAACCTCGCAACCGAACGCGCGACCGTCGAAGCGTCCGCCGAGGTTTCCGCCGCGCGGCTCGTCGAGGCAGTCGAACAGGCAGGCTATCGCGCGACGCTCATCGAATCGGCTCCGTCGACCGTGACGTCCGCACCGGTCGACCGTGATGCCACGCACAGCATCGACCTCGACATCGGCGGAATGACGTGCGCGTCCTGCGTATCGCGCGTCGAAAAGGCGCTGGAGAAAGTGCCGGGCGTCACGCACGCGTCGGTCAATCTCGCGACCGAACGCGCGTCGGTCCGGGCCGCCGGCCCGCTCGACGCCGACGCGCTGATCGCGGCCGTCGCGAACGCCGGCTACCGCGCGACGCTTGCAGCCGCACCCTCAGCCGGCGCGAAGGCCGCCGCTTCGTCCATCCCCGCCGCACCCGACCGCGACGCGCGCAAGCGTCAGGAAGCACTGCGCGAGCGCAATCTCGTGATCGCGTCGGCCGTGCTGAGCGCGCCGCTCGTCGCGCCGATGCTCGCCGCGCCGCTCGGCATCGACGCGATGCTGCCCGGCTGGCTGCAGCTCGTCCTCGCATCGATCGTCCAGTTCGGCTTCGGCGCGCGCTTCTACCGCGCCGCATGGCATGCGGTGAAGGCGCGCGCCGGCAACATGGACCTGCTGGTCGCGCTCGGCACGTCGGCTGCGTATGGCCTCAGCCTGTGGATGCTGCTGCGCGACCCGGCGCATCCGGGCCATCTGTACTTCGAGGCGTCCGCCGTCATCGTCACGCTCGTGCGTTTCGGCAAGTGGCTCGAAGCGCGCGCGAAGCGTCAGACGACCGATGCGATCCGCGCGCTCAACGCGCTGCGGCCCGACCGCGCGCGCATCGTCGACAACGGCGTCGAGCGCGACGTGCCGCTCGCGCAGGTGCGTGTCGGCACGATCGTCAGCGTGCGGCCGGGCGAGCGCCTGCCGGTCGACGGGCGCGTCGTGTCGGGCCGCTCGCATGTCGACGAATCGCTGATCACGGGCGAAAGCCTGCCCGTTCCGAAGGACGACGGCGACGCCGTCACGGCCGGCTCGATCAACGGCGAAGGCGCGCTCGTCGTCGAGACGACCGCGATCGGCGCGGAAACGACGCTCGCGCGCATCATCCGCCTCGTCGAATCCGCGCAGGCGGAAAAGGCGCCGATCCAGCGCCTCGTCGATCGCGTCAGTGCCGTGTTCGTGCCGGCGATCCTCGGCATCGCGGTGCTGACACTCGTCGGCTGGCTGCTCGCCGGCGCCGGCGCGGAAACCGCGATCCTCAACGCCGTTGCCGTGCTCGTCATCGCGTGCCCGTGCGCGCTCGGCCTCGCAACGCCCGCCGCGATCATGGCCGGCACCGGTGTCGCCGCGCGGCACGGCGTGCTGATCAAGGACGCGCAGGCGCTCGAACTCGCGCAGCGCGCGACCGTGATCGCATTCGACAAGACCGGCACGCTGACCGAGGGCAAGCCCTCCGTCACGGCTTTCGACGCGGTCGACCTGCCGCGCGACGACGCGCTCGCGCTCGCGGCGGCCGTGCAGCGACACAGCGACCATCCGCTCGCGCGCGCAGTCGTCGCCGCGTATGACGCGCAGCGCAACGCGCAGGCCGCGCCCGTCGCGACGGACGCACGCGCGGTGGCCGGACGCGGCGTCGAAGCGCGTGTCGACGGCCGACTGCTCGCGCTCGGCAGCACGCGCTGGCGCGACGAGCTCGGCATCGTCGTGCCGCCCGCGCTCGACGCGCGCGCGGCCGAGCTCGAGCGCGCGGGCAACACGATTTCGTGGTTGATGCACGCCGATGCGCCGCGCGCCGCGATCGCGCTGATCGCGTTCGGCGATACCGTGAAGCCCGGCGCGCGGGACGCGATTGCCGCGCTCGCCGACCGGCACGTCGCGAGCGTGCTCGTCACCGGCGACAATCGCGGCAGCGCGGCGGCCGTGGCTGCGGCGCTCGGCATCGGCGAAGTGCATGCGCAGGTGCTGCCGGACGACAAGGCGCGCGTCGTCGCGTCGCTCAAGCGCGAGCACGGCGGCGTGGTCGCGATGGTCGGCGACGGAATCAACGATGCGCCCGCGCTGGCCGCAGCGGACGTCGGGATCGCCATGGCGACCGGCACCGACGTCGCGATGCATACGGCCGGCATCACGCTGATGCGCGGCGACCCGGCGCTCGTCGCCGACGCGATCGACATCTCGAAACGGACGTACCGGAAGATTCAGCAGAACCTGTTCTGGGCCTTCGTGTACAACCTGATCGGCGTGCCGCTCGCGGCGCTCGGCTGGCTGAATCCCGTGATTGCGGGCGCGGCGATGGCGTTCTCGAGCGTCAGCGTCGTGACGAACGCGTTGCTGCTGCGGAGATGGAAAGGACGCGCGCGGTGATGCGGCGAGGGATGGCCGCGCGCAAGCGGGCGCCCGCACGCGCAATCGAGCGCAGCGTATCGGACCGCGAAGTGCATGCCCGAATCGCCGCGGCTAGCTCGACACGACCGGCTTGATCAGCGTCGTCGTGATCGGCACGAAGCCGCACGCGCGATAGAGCGCGCGCGCCGCGACGTTGTGATTGAACACCGAGAGCCCGATTTCGGTCACGCCATAGCGGCGCGCCTCGGCCTCGAGCGCCTCGAGCACGCGCGTCGCCCAGCGCTGGCGGCGCCGCGACGGCACGATATCGACGTCGTAGATGAACAGCGTGCGATGCGGCCCTTCCGTCACGATCGCATACCAGAGGTCGCCGACCGTCTCGCCGCTCGTCGAATCGACGAGCGAGACGAGCGTCTGGCCGGGGGTCGACAGGCCGTCCGGCAGCAACGTATCGAAGCAGCGCTGCGCACGCGGCGCTGCGTCGTCGGTCGGGTTCTGGCCGGAGGCAACGAGATCGCGCGCGTAGCCTTCGATCGCACGCGCGCGGTAGGCGCGGAATTCGCCGGCCGTCATCGGCCGCATCTGCAGCATCGCGCGTTCGTCCGTGTGAGGAATCGAACTCCCAGTGTAGCGGGCGCATCGCGCCGTCGCAGCGCACGACAGCAGCATGCAGACGCGGCAAGCGCCGCGCGAATCAATGCATCAGTCGATTAGCGACGGTACAGGCACAGCGGCGCGTGCGAGCGGCGCACACGATCGGCTTCCGCACGACGGGCCACGTACGAATATTCCGCGTCGAGCGGGAGGTGCGGCGAAACGAACAGATCGTCGATCTTTTGCAGCAGCGCGAAGATGAAGCTCATGTGAAACTCCTGACAGATAGGCTAGGGTTTTCCCTTAGATGTTTCGTATTCTAAGGGTTTTCCCTAGACTCTGCCAGCGCGCGCAGCAGTTTGCCGCACCTTTGTATCTCGGTGTGCACGCGTCGCCGCGACCGAGTCGTTGCGTGGCGCGGCTCTCGAGGTAGGGTCGGAAGCGTTAGCGCGCGCGGCGAACGCGTTTCGCAGCGGTGTCACGCGACACCGCGCGCTGAAGTCGATCCACCTGCGACAGCAGCGCTTCGTGATGCTCCTGCAGCGTCATCACGCTCGCCTGTTGTGTCGACAAATCGGCCGCCAGCCGGTCGATCCGCAGTTGCTGCGCGGCCGCGTCCTGTTTCAGGTGTGCGATCTGGCGCGTTTGCATGATCAGCGCGACGAGCGTCGCCAGCACGACGATCGCCAGCGCGAGCAGCAGGCGATTCACGCGGCGCTTTTCGCGATCGACCGAATGTGTCAGCCGCGTCACGTCGGCCTGCAACGCGGCGAGCCGGTCGGACGAGACGAGGCCGCGCGTATCGGGCGCCGTGGGCGACGTGTCGATTGACGGTTTCGTCACGAAGGTCGCTGCGGACGCTGGTGTCGCGGAACCGTCCGCGGGTCGCTCGGCGCTTGAACGCGTGTCCGATGCCGACTGTGGGTCGGCCGGTGCCGTCGCGGCGACCGTCGTCGCTGGCTCCTCGGGTACATCGTCGGTCGCGCGCCGCGCCGATGCCGAAGCCGCGCGGCGGGCCTTCGGTGCGGATGGCTCGGAGCGGCGGCGAGCGGCGGGCGTGGCGCGCGTCGCGTCGGCCGCGATTTCGGCGCGCTGCGTGGATGGATTGGCGTCGGCAGCGGCTGACGCTGCCGCGACGCCTGCTTCTGCGATAGTCGGTGCGATTGCTTTGGCGACCGGCGCATCGTCTACCGCCGATGCCGGATTGCGTTGCGCCGATTCGTGCGCGTCGCCGGCTGGCGTGACGTTATCGGCATTAGGCGCGCTTTCGTCGTTGCGCGCGGCGGCGTCGGCCACGCGCGTCGCGGCGACGTCTGATGCCGCAACGTCGTCCAGCACGCGCGTACTGGCGTGTGCCGCCGGCGCGTCGACATCGCGATTCGCCGCGGCGTCGTTTGCGCCCGCCTCAGCGGCCGGTATCGGTTCGGTCGTTTTTGCGACCGTCTCATTCGCAGCAACACCATCGCCGGAATGCACGGCGTTCTTCTGCACGTCTGCCGTCATGCCGTCGCGGTCTTCCTCGTGCAGAGCTGCGGTCGTCGGCGCAGTCATCTCGTCCGCTCCCGCGACTGAAGCGACCGCCGCTTCGGCCTCGAATCCGTCGAGCGTCGCTTGCCGCGCGCTGTCGCCTTCGGAGCCGTCGCCGCGTTCCGCCGTTGGTGCACTCGCGCGTGCATCGTCGTCGCGACTCGACGGACCCGCAGCCGACACATCGTCGTCCCGCGCGAACACTGGATCGCCAAACAGGTCGAGCGTGCGTTCGTCCCGCTCCGCATCGGCGGCTGCCGCGCGCTCCGGCTGCGCGGCAGCCG
>NZ_KV786665.1:0-1012 GCF_001806955.1 Burkholderia sp. HMSC10F09 | reverse complement strand
ATGGGGCAGGTGCTGACGGCGGGTTCGGGCCAGAACCCGGCGCGCCAGTCGCTGATCAAGGCCGGGCTGCCGAGCGCGGTGCCGGGGATGACGATCAACAAGGTGTGCGGCTCGGGGCTGAAGGCCGTGATGCTGGCCGCGAACGCGATCGTCGCGGGCGACGCGGAGATCGTCGTGGCGGGCGGGCAGGAGAACATGAGCGCGGCGCCGCACGTGCTGCCGGGCTCGCGCGACGGGTTCCGGATGGGCGACGCGAAGCTGGTCGACACGATGATCGTCGACGGCCTGTGGGACGTGTACAACCAGTACCACATGGGCATCACGGCGGAGAACGTCGCGAAGGAATACGGCATCACGCGCGAAGAGCAGGATGCGTTCGCGGCGCTGTCGCAGAACAAGGCCGAAGCGGCGCAAAAGGCGGGGCGCTTCAATGACGAGATCGTGCCGGTGTCGATTCCGCAGCGCAAGGGCGAGCCGCTGCAGTTCGCGACCGACGAGTTCGTGCGTCACGGCGTGACGGCGGAGTCGCTCGCGGGGCTGAAGCCGGCGTTCGCGAAGGACGGTACGGTGACGGCGGCCAACGCGTCGGGCATCAACGACGGCGCGGCGGCGGTGCTCGTGATGTCGGCGCAGAAGGCCCAGGCGCTGGGTCTGACGCCGCTCGCGCGGATCAAGGCGTATGCGAACGCGGGCGTGGATCCGAGCGTGATGGGCATGGGCCCGGTGCCGGCATCGCGTCGATGCCTGGAGCGCGCGGGCTGGACGCCGGGCGATCTGGACCTGATGGAGATCAACGAGGCGTTTGCGGCGCAGGCGCTGGCGGTGCACAAGCAGATGGGCTGGGACACGTCGAAGGTGAACGTGAACGGCGGGGCGATCGCGATCGGTCCCCCGATCGGCGCGTCGGGCTGCCGGATCCTGGTGACGCTGCTGCACGAGATGGTCAAGCGCGATGCGAAGCGCGGGCTCGCGTCGCTCTGCATCGGCGGCGGGATGGGCGTCGCGCTGGCGG
>NZ_KV786664.1:0-1092 GCF_001806955.1 Burkholderia sp. HMSC10F09 | reverse complement strand
CGGCGCCGCCGCGCTCGCCGCGCCGGCGATCACGCTCGGCCGCCGCGCGTGGTCGGCGCCGCCGCTGAAGAAGCTCACGTTCGCCTGGAACCAGAACGCGTTCTGCCTGACGCCGATCGTCGTCGCGCAGGAGCGCGGCTTCTTCGAACGCAACGGCCTGCAGGTCGAGCTCATCAACTACAGCGGCTCGACCGACCAGCTGCTCGAATCGATCGCGACCGGCAAGGCCGATGCGGCGGTCGGGATGATCCATCGCTGGCTGAAGCCGCTCGAAGCCGGCTTCGACCTGAAGATCATCGGCAGCTCGCACGGCGGCTGCGTGCGGCTCGTCGGCGCCAAAGCCGCCGGCGTGACGACGCTGCAGGCGCTCAAGGGCAAGACGGTCGGCGTCAGCGATCTCGCCGCGCCCGGCAAGCACTTCTTCTCGATCCTGCTCGCGAAGAACGGCATCGATCCCGAACGCGACATCGCGTGGCGGCAGTATCCGGCCGACCTGCTCGGCGTCGCGGTCGACAAGGGCGAGATCCAGGCGATCGCCGACGGCGACCCGAACCTCTATCTGCTCGAGAAGCGCAGCCAGGGCGCCTATGCGGAGCTCGCGACGAACCTGTCCGGCGAATATGCGCGCAAGGTCTGCTGCGTGATCGGCGCGCGCGGCGATCTCGTGCGCAACGACCGCCCGGCGGCCGCCGCGCTCGCGCGCTCGATCGTGCAGGCGACCGAATACACGCACGACAATCCGAACGAAGCCGCCAAGGTATTCGCGAAGTATTCGCCGAAGATCAGTACGGAAGACCTGCGCAAGCTCTATGCGACGCTGACCTATACGCACCACCCGACCAACGTCGACCTGCAGCAGGAAATCGCGTTCTATGCGGACGATTTCCGTCGCATCAACGTGCTGAAAAAGAGCACGGATCCGCAGCGCTTCGCGCAGCAGGTCTATGCGAACGTGCTGGGGTGACGCGATGTCGACGATCGAATCCGCTTCTACCGCACGCACTGCGCCGGCCCCCGCCGGCGGCGCTGGCGCCGCAGTGTCGCGCGTCCCGTGCAGCGCCTGCGACGCGGCATCCGCGGCCGACGCGCGGC
>NZ_KV786663.1:0-921 GCF_001806955.1 Burkholderia sp. HMSC10F09 | reverse complement strand
GGGCGGGGGTTTTTGGCTTAGGGAGCCTGACGATTACCTACTTTCACACGGGAATCCGCACTATCATCGGCGTAGAGTCGTTTCACGGTCCTGTTCGGGATGGGAAGGGGTGGGACCGACTCGCTATGGTCATCAGGCAAAGAGGGTTGTTGCGCCGCTTCGCAGCGCAACCAATCGGGAAGAAGCAGTAATTTTGGGTTGTGCGTATCGCACACGAGAATCCAACGTGTCGCTTTGGATCGCAGCCGGTGCTGTCGCACGGCGCCGATCTACAAGGCAGACTTGTTATAGGATCAAGCCTTACGGGCAATTAGTATCGGTTAGCTGAACGCATTACTGCGCTTACACACCCGACCTATCAACGTCCTGGTCTCGAACGACCCTTCAAGGAGGTCAAGCCTCCAGGGATATCTCATCTTAAGGCGAGTTTCCCGCTTAGATGCTTTCAGCGGTTATCTCTTCCGAACATAGCTACCCGGCGATGCGACTGGCGTCACAACCGGTACACCAGAGGTTCGTCCACTCCGGTCCTCTCGTACTAGGAGCAGCCCCCTTCAAATATCCAACGCCCACGGCAGATAGGGACCAAACTGTCTCACGACGTTTTAAACCCAGCTCACGTACCTCTTTAAATGGCGAACAGCCATACCCTTGGGACCGGCTACAGCCCCAGGATGAGATGAGCCGACATCGAGGTGCCAAACACCGCCGTCGATATGAACTCTTGGGCGGTATCAGCCTGTTATCCCCAGAGTACCTTTTATCCGTTGAGCGATGGCCCTTCCATACAGAACCACCGGATCACTATGACCTGCTTTCGCACCTGCTCGACTTGTCGGTCTCGCAGTTAAGCACGCTTATGCCATTGCACTATCAGCACGATTTCCGACCGTACCTAGCGTACCTTCGTACTCCTCCGTT
>NZ_KV786662.1:34304-50600 GCF_001806955.1 Burkholderia sp. HMSC10F09 | reverse complement strand
GGCCCGCGCCGGCATCGCGCCGCGCGGGCCGCACGTCGTTTACGGCGCCGGGTTCGGCTGCTGCTCGTGCAGCGCGTCGATCTCCGCGAGAATCTCGTCGGACAGCTTCACGTCGATGCTGCCGATGTTCTCCTTCAGCTGGTCGAGCGACGTCGCGCCGATCAGGTTGCTGCGCACGAACGGACGGCTGTTCACGAACGCGAGCGCGAGCTGCGCGGGCGACAGGCCGTGCCGCTTCGCGAGCGCAACATAGCGCGACGTCGCCGCGACGGCCTGCGGCTTGCTGTAGCGCTGGAAGCGTTCGAACAGCGTGATGCGTGCGCCGGCCGGACGCGCGCCGTTCTCGTACTTGCCGGACAGCCAGCCGAACGCGAGCGGCGAATACGCGAGCAAGCCGACGCCCTCGCGGTGCGTGAATTCCGACAAGCCGTTCTCAAACGTGCGGTTCAGCAGGCTATACGGATTCTGGATACTCGCGATGCGCGGCAGCCCGAGCTTCTCGGCCGCGCGCAGGAACTGCGCGACGCCCCACGGCGTTTCGTTCGACACGCCGATCGCGCGCACCTTGCCGGCCTTCACGAATTCGGCGAGTACCGCGAGCGTTTCTTCGATCGGCACCGTATACGCGTCGTCGATCCACGGATATGCGGAGCGGCCGAACGTCGTCGTGCTGCGATCGGGCCAATGCAGCTGATAGAGGTCGACGTAGTCGGTTTGCAGCCGCTTCAGGCTGCCGTCGAGCGCCTCGGTCAGGTTCTTGCGGTCGAACTGGTTGCCCTCGCCGCGAATATGCCGCGGGTTGTGCGGTTGCCGTGCCGGCCCTGCGATCTTCGTCGCGAGCACGATCCGGTCGCGCTGCGCGCGATGCTGCGCGAGCCACGTGCCGATGTACTGTTCGGTGCGCCCCTGCGTATCGGGCTTCGGCGGCACCGGATACATCTCCGCGGCGTCGATCAGCGTGACGCCATGGTCGAGCGCGTAATCGATCTGCTCGTGCGCATCGCGCTCCGAATTCTGCTCGCCCCACGTCATCGTGCCGAGACCGATCAGGCTCACCTCGATGCCCGAATCGCCGAGTGTGCGGTATTCCATGCTGTTCCTGTCGCGTCGGTGGAAAGCAGGAACGCTATCACATTGAAACGAACGCTTCAGACGCGCGCCGCGGCAGCTTACATTGCGCCTTCGATGGCCACGCGACGCTTACTGCGGCCGCTGGATGAAACACGTCGCGGACGCATGCGCAACGATCTTGTCGTCCGGCGTCTTCAGCGTGCCTTCGGCGACGCCGAGCGAGCGCGACAGATGAATCACGCGCCCTTCCGCGATCAGATCGACGTTGCGCGGCACCGGCCGCAGCATCTTCACGTGGAGATCGATCGTCCCGTAACCGACGCCCGCCTCGAGCATCGAATGCACCGCGCAACCGGTGACCGAATCGAGCACCGTCGCGGCAAAGCCGCCATGCACGCCGCCGAGCGGGTTCAGATGCCGATCGTCCGCACGCGCGGACATCCGGATGTAGCCCAGTTCCACCTCGAGCGGCCGCATCGGCATCGTTTCGGAAATCGACGCGAGCGGCGCGTCGCCCGCCGCCGCGGCGCGCAACAGTTCGATTCCGGACAGGGAAAGCGGATTCATCGGGCGTCTCCTGATTGAACGCGCGTCGTCGCGCGTGTAAGTTCCAAATTGGAACTGATTATTCACACGCACATCGGCGATGTCAATCGGTGCGGTGTGCAGTGCGCTCGAACACGCACTCTATAATCGCCCGCTGTTTCGCTGAACTGCGCAGGAGATACGACGATGAAATGGGACGACATCGGCACGCTGAACTGTTCCGTCGCGCGCACGCTCGCCGTGCTCGGCGATCGCTGGACGATGCTGATCCTGCGCAACGCGTTTCTCGGCTGTCGTCGCTTCGATGCATTCCAGGCGCAGCTCGGCCTCACGCGACACGTGCTTGCCGATCGGCTCGCACGGCTCGTCGACGAAGGCGTGCTCGCCAAACGCGCGTATCAGGAGCGGCCGCCGCGCTTCGAATATCGGCTGACCGAAAAAGGCCGCGACCTCTACCCGGCGCTGCTCGCATTGCTCGCCTGGGGCGACCGCTGGAAGGACGACGGCCACGGGCCGCCATTGCAGTTGCGCCATCGTCGGTGTGGGCAGCTGATGCATGCGGTTGCCGTCTGTTCGGCATGCGGCGAGCCGCTCGATCCGCGCGACGTGACGCCGGAGCCCGGGCCGGGATGGGGCGCGCCTGAGTCGGTCGAGATGCGCGACGCGTGACGTTGTGCGTTTCGTTGATGAAGCATTGCATGCGGCGCGTTGCGTCGTCAGAGCGCGCGCTCGTCGGGACGCTCGCGATTCGTTGACGAAGCATCGCGCGGCGCGCTCCATCATCACATCGCACGTTCGCTGGGACGCACGCGATTCGTGTCGTGATTCGTGGTTCGTTCGTGGTTCGTCCGTCATTTGCTCGCCGCGTGACGTAACGCGACGTGCATCGCAATGCCGATCGCCGCATCGAAACATCGGCGTGCAACGTCGGCGCGCGCCGATGCTGCCGGGATACGGCGCCGCGCTGACAGCCGCCTGCCTCCGTGGTCACCGTATCGCGCCCGTGAGCGCGTATGCGTGCCATCGCGCCGCGCGCAATGCCCGTCGGGCAATTTCAAACGTGGCCGTCGCGACGCGTCTGCGTTACACTCACGGCCCGCTGTCTCGAAATTGTCCGCTGTCGCCGATGTTGTCGCGCAATCGCCTCGCCGCTACCTGTCTCGCTGCCTCCCTGCTCGTCACGCCTTACGCCGCCTTCGGCAAGACGCACAACGAATCGCTGCTGCAGCAGGCGATCGACTTCGTGTCGCGACTGCTGCCGACGCCGACGCACGAAGCACCCGCCACGCAGGTCGTCGAATCGGCGTTCTCGCCGGACGGCGGCGCCGAAGCGCTCGTGCTGAAGGCGATCGGCGCAGCGCGCAGCTCGATCCGCGTCGCCGCGTATTCGTTCACGTCGCCTGCAGTGACGCGCGCACTGCTCGACGCGAAACGGCGCGGCGTGAATGTCGCGGTCGTCGTCGACGACAAGGGCAATCGCGCGAAGAACAGCAAGCAGGCGCTGAACCTGCTCGTCAATGCGGGCATCCCGACGCGCACGATCGACACGTATGCGATTCACCACGACAAGTACCTCGTGATCGACGCCGAACACGTCGAGACGGGCTCGTTCAATTACAGCGCGTCGGCGGCGAGCCGCAATTCGGAGAACGTCGTCGTGGTGTGGAACAACCCGCAGCTTGCGTCGCGCTATCTCACGCACTGGCAAAGCCGCTTCGATCAGGGCACGCCGTACCGCTCCATCTACTGAACCTCACGCACGGCCTGTTCGTCGCTCGGCGATCCGGCTCTCGCGTCATGAAAACGGCCATGTCGTCGATGATCGGCGAATGCGCGACCACCGACAATTCGGCCGAACGGCCGATGCAGTTCGTGCGCGTGCGTGCCGGCGCTCAGCGCGCGGCCAGCCGCGCGGTCGGTGCGTCGCCGCGGCTGCCGAGCACGCAATCGTGCGCGTGCGCATCGCTGGCCGGCCGCGCCGCGGCGACCGCGCCGTTGCCCGGCAGCGCGCTGCGCAGGCATGCGGTGCTGGTCGTCACGGCGCCCTGCACCATGGGATAGAGAAGGAACAGCGCAAACGCGAGATAACCGGCGTAAACGAAACGGATCATAGGGGCGGCACATGAACGAATGGTCTCGTCCTGTTTACGGCACGGCATCGCGCGGCTTGAGGCGGCGCGATCGTATCGGCTTGTGGACGGCACGCGCACGACGCCGGTTCGGCGAGTCGCACGCGTGCCGCACGGCGCCCCTGCATCGGCCGCCGTGCCGCGACGCTCGCCGCGCGATGCCTTAACTACCGCACGGCGGCGCGTTCTTCATCGCTTCCTCGATCTGCTCCGGCGTCAGATCGCGCTGATGCGTCGCGATCGACCAGCGATGCCCGCACGGATCCTCGACCTGGCCGTAGCGGTCGCCCCAGAACATGTCGGTGGCCGGCATCGTCAGCGTCGCGCCGGCGGCAACGGCCTGCGCGATTGCCGCATCGACGTCCGGCACGTAGAGATGCAGGCAGACCGCCGTTCCCTTCAGCGCCTTCGGCCCGAGCGCTTGATGCTCGGGCATTTCATCCATCAGCATCAGCTTCGAATCGCCGATCGCCAGACACGCGTGCGCGAGCCTGCCGTCCGGCGCGGCCAGACGAGTCACTTCGGTCGCGTTGAATGCACGCTTGTAGAACTCGATCGCATCGGCGGCGTTCGCGCAGATCAGATGCGGCGTCACCGTGCGCATCCCTTCGGGGATCGGTTTGACGGATGTGGACATGGGTGTCGCTCCTTCAATCGGTTGTCGTATCGGATAACGGGGCGCGCGATGCGCATGCCTCCGATGCCACGACGAACGAGCGATCCGCGGATCGACATGTCGTCAGAAATTTCTTTGCGGATGGCCGGCTCACTGTTTCTGCGGCCGCGGCAGGCGGCCGACGTGTGACGGCATCGCGACGATCGAACGGCCGCGTGCGATCGATCGTTATCGCGTGAAAACCCCGCGGAAGCGGACGCGCGTTGCGCCGCCCCACGCTACTGACAGACCTTGACCGTACCGTTCGACGTGCACTGGCTGATGGACCAGTGGCTCTGTGCGGCGAGGCGCGGTGCCGAGCCGATGCCGCGGATCCGGGCTGCGGGCGCCGAAGCCGGCACCGCCGTTGACGCGGTTTCCGGCGACGGCGTCATGGCAGGCGGCTCGGACGCGCTTTGGCACGCGGCGAGCAGCGCACACGACGCGGCGACGAGCGAGGCAATGAAGTGTCGGGACATGATTTCCTGAGGTTTGCCGGATCCGGTTGGCGTCGACCGGCAGAACGTCGGTCAGTCGCGCGTGCGGCGGCCCGGCGCGGGCCGGAATCTCAGCCGATACTGCGCGCACCGGCGGCGATGCGCAAGTGCGCGCGTTGCGCGCCGCTCAGATTTGCGGCAGATCGCGCAGCGTACGCGCTTCGCTCGTCGCGTCGACGTCGAGCTCGATGCCTTCCGACGCGTCGCGATAGCGCACGCGCTTCAGCCGCGGCCCGATCACGGCGTCGCCTGCATCGGCGAAGATCGCATGAACGTCGTCGCCGGCGGCGATCGCCCGTGCGACGTCGGCGACCGGCGCCTCGGCCGGTGCAGCCGCCCACGAGCGGTCGGCTGCATTCACGGCCGCCCAGCGCACGTGCGTGACGCGCGCACTGAGCGGATCGATTCGAACACCATTGACCGCGAACATCGACATCGGAATCTCCTTCGCTGGTGGTGGCGACACGCGCGGCGGCCGCCGTCGCGGCAGGCGCCGCCCGGGTTCGCACCGACCTGCCCGGCCGACGCGGCTTTCGATGATACATTCGAACGCTTTGCAACCGTCAACACGACCCCTGACCGGAGAGATCCATGACCGACACCTGGGGAACCTTCCCTGCCCGCATGGGCGATCACCAAGCGTTCATCGGCTTCAACGAGAGTTTTGCCGAGATTGCGGAAGACGATCCGCGCACGGCGCTGCTCAGCGTGCGCGTCGACATCGCGCGGCCGACGCCTGACGGGCTGCCGGCCGCCGACGAGCTTGCCGAGCTCGCGAAGGTCGACGACCTGCTCGACGCGGCCGTGCTTGCGAAAGGCGGCGTGATGATCGGCCACATCACCGTCGACGGCCATCGCGACCTGCTGTTCTACGTGCCGTTCGACGAGGAGGCGGCGGCAGCCGTCGTCGACGATGCGGCCGAGCGCACGACGTACGAGCTTCAGTACGCGTATCAGGACGATCCGGACAAGGAAACGTACTGGCGAACGCTCTACCCGACCGACGACGATCGCCGGATCATGCTCGACATGCAGGTGCTCGATGCGCTGCGGCGCAACGGCGACGCGAGCGACGTGCGCCGGCGCGTGCTGCATTGGGCGAACTTCCGCGAACCGGACGATGCGCACCACTTCGCCGACTGGGCCGAAGCGAAAGGCTACGAGATCGACTCGGTCGCGCCCGACGAAGACGGCAACAGCGTCGTGCGATTCATGCACGACGGCACGATGGCGCTCGCCGACATCACGGGACATACGGTTGCGATCGATCGCGAGGTGCGTTCGCTGGGCGGCCTGTACGGCGGCTGGGAGACGAATGTCGAGGACGCGCGCTGACGCGAGTGCCGCGCGGGCCGCGCCGCGGTGGCGGCGCAAAAAGTATCCCGGCAGCGCAATCGTACGCTGCCGGGACCAAGACATCGCCGGCCGCAACCGGCGATGGGCCTGAGCGAGGCTCAGGCACGAGGAAAGCAATTCATGCGGACGGCGCGACGCGAGACCGCGCGACGACGCAGCAGCCGGGCTGACGCAGTCCGGTTTGCCGGCGCGAGCTTCGGGCGCCGGATGGGTAAAAAGCCCCGCTCCTACGCGAGCGAGCGGGGAAAAGGTTGACCGGGCCGGGGTAGAACGGTCAACCACGCGGATTGTCGGGCGCGGGGCGCCAGGCGGTCTGTGCGGCAAATGACGCATTGCTGATGCCAATGCAGCAATCGGGCGAACTGTGTGCAGGTTGTGCAGTCGCGGGCGACGCCCATATGTTCGCGCGATGAGGTGTCGCATGATCTCGCGGCGTCGCGCATGCCGGTTTCGTGCGGCGGCTTATTCGAAAATCGATATTCGCGGGCGTCTTTAAATCGACTGCTTGTTTGAATGCCGGAAATTGCGCATCGGCGCGGGCATTCGTCTCGGTACGAGTGCGCGTCATTGCATTGCGCCGATCGATTCGCCGTTTGGACGTCGTCATTTTTTTGTTGCTGCGTTATCCCGATCGCTTTGCGATCGTGCGGCACTGCTACACTCGCCATCAGACCGATCGAGACCGCCCGCACTATTCACCAAAACGATGCCACTGACTCGTACCACCTATCGCGGCGAAGAGGTCTGGATCGTTCCGCTTCCCGGACACGCGCCCTATGCGTCCACGCACCTGAAGCGCGTGTTCGCGTCCGACGATTCGCGGCATCGCGTCGTGATCGTCGATCCGGCCAGGCTGCTTGCGTGCGCCGACCGCGACACCACGGATTACGTGCTGCCCGCGGTCGCGTATTGGCCGCGCGGCAAAGCGGCCGGTATTCGCGCGTTCCTCGATCCGGTCAGTCCGCGCATTCCCGATATGCCGTTCGTCACGTTTCGCGAGACGAGAACGCGGACGCTGTTCGGTCTTCCCGGTCTGGCGAAAGTTGGTGTCGTGTCGTTCCGCAATGGGCAGCATCGCGCGCGTTATCTCGCACATGCAGGCGCGACGGCCCTGCCCGTCGAAGTGCACGAGACGGAGGCCGATTTGCTGATGCGTTATTGCGGCGTGCAGTGACGTCGGGAAAGGCTCGCGCGATTCGAGTTCGAGCGGCATTCGAAAACGCGAAAAAAAATCCCGACGACATCCGGGATATCGTCGGGATCGAACGGCCCTTGAAAAAACAGGCGCGAGGAAAGTGCGGTCATCTTACATGGATGAAAGCATGTGAGTCAGCCGTGAAATTCGCCTAATCGCTGTTCGATTCCGCCAATGTTGATTGATGTCAAAGGATCGGGGAGACGGCGGGTGGGATTTGGCGAAGGCCGATATGGCGTGGTGGCGGTATGCGTAGCAGCCGACGTTGGGTAGTGGGATCGCGGCGCCTGAATGTACCGGTCTGCATACCATGCGCTCGGTGCGTAATGATGGGAGCGATTTTTGAGAGCCGCATAAGACGAATCACAGCCCGCGGAGCGAGCGTGGGCCGTTTCGATCAAAGTCGCAGCGGCAGTTCAGATTCTTGGCGGTGACGGTGTGTCGGCGTTCGGATCATTCGGTCGGCGCAAAACCGACTTGGGCGAGATTCCCAATTTGGGAACGCCAAAAACAAAAACGGCACTGAGAAATCTCAGTGCCGTTTCCAACAACTTGATACTGCTCGAAATTCTTTGGGGTGGCTGATGGGACTCGAACCCACGACAACAGGAATCACAATCCTGGACTCTACCAACTGAGCTACAGCCACCACTGATACTGCTTTGTTCTCCGCTGCGTCGTTTGCTGTTCAGCAGCGAAGAAGCAAGATTATACGAACTCTTTTGAATCTTGCAAAGCCTTTTTTTCAAAAATTTCTTCGACGTCGTTCAGATGCGCGCGTGCCTCGTCGAACACGGCCAGATCGCCGCGCCCCAGCTTCTTGTTGTCCGATAGCACGCGACGCCAGCCGCGCGCACCCGGCACGCCGCGATACAGGCCGAGCGCATGCCGCACGATCGCGCCGAGGTACGTGCCGCGCTTCAGTTCCGCCGCGCAGTATTCGATCAGCCGCGCCTCGGCCTCTTCGCGCGTCGGCGCGGCGTCGGTCGATCCGTAGAAGCGTGCATCCACGTCGGCGAGCACGTACGGGTTGTGATACGCCTCGCGGCCCAGCATCACGCCGTCGACGTGCTCGAGATGCTGCGCCACCTCGTCGAGCGTCTTGATCCCGCCGTTGATCACGATCTCGAGCGACGGGAAATCGTGCTTCAACCGATACGCATAGTCGTACTTGAGCGGCGGAATCTCGCGATTCTCCTTCGGCGACAAACCCTTCAGGATCGCATTGCGCGCATGCACGATGAACGTCGAGCACCCTGCTTCCGCCACCGTGCCGACGAAGTCGCGCACGAACGTGTAATCCTCGACCGCATCGACGCCGATCCGGTGCTTGACCGTCACGGGCACCGACACCGCATCGCGCATCGCCTTCACGCAGTCGGCGACGAGCTGCGGCTCGTTCATCAGGCACGCGCCGAATGCGCCGCGCTGTACGCGTTCGGACGGGCAGCCGCAGTTCAGGTTGATTTCGTCGTAGCCCCACTGCTCGCCGAGCTTGGCCGCACGCGCAAGATCGTCGGGCTCGCTGCCGCCGAGCTGCAGCGCAACCGGCGACTCGTTCGGCGTGAACGCGAGATGCCGCGCGACGTCGCCGAACAGCAGCGCGCCCGTCGTGATCATCTCCGTATACAGCCACGTGTTGCGCGTCAGCGTGCGATGGAACGAGCGGCAATGACGATCGGTCCAGTCGAGCATGGGCGCGACGGAAACGCGGCGGGGAGGAAGCGAAGACGAAGCGGACATGGAATCGGGGCAACAGGCGGCGCGGGAACAACCGGGCATTTTACCGCAACCGGCGCACGCCTTGCCGGCGCGGCTAACGCGCGCTCGCGTCGCCGAGCTCCGCGTCGACCGCGCGCCGCGCTTCGTCGAGCACGCGCTCGATCACGCGCCGCTCGGTCAGCAGGATCCCGTCGACCTTGACGAGCCGCCAGTCGATGCGCACCTCGCCGCGCTCCAGCACGCGATAGTGGACATGCTCGCCGTCCCACACCTGCTCGGTCTTCACCTCGATCTCGAAGCCGCGATAAGGCTCGCTGTAGTCGCCGAGATCGCTGCCTGTCGGTTCCATCGCACGCTCCGTCGTGCACGGCGCGACGCCGCCGGCGCGGCCCGCGCCGTCAGGTCAGTCGTATTTGTCGGACAAAACGGATTTGCCGTCGGCGGTCAGGTCGACGCGGCCCGCCGCGGCCTGATAGATCAGCCCCTCGTTCAGCAACGCGTAGACGACGTCGTCGAATGCAGCGGGCACCGGCCGGCTTTCGCCGAACCGGTCGATCCACTTCAGCGCCTCGATGGCTTCGGGAGAAAGAATGGGCGTCATGCGCGGCCTCCGGCATCGATGTCGTTCCATCCTAACACTTCGCCCGGACGTCGAACACCGGCCGATCGGCCGACGAAACGCACGCCTCGAGTACACCGCACGGCGCCAGGCGGCATCGCCGCCCGACGCGTGCCGCCGCTCACAGCCGCGCGATCGATACCTCGGTCGATTTCACGAGCGCGACGACTTCGGCGCCCACCTTCAGTTCGAGTTCGTCGACCGAACGCGTCGTGATGACGGACGTGACGATGCCGAACGGCGTCTCCACGTCGACCTCGGACACGACGGGGCCGCGAATGATCTCCTTCACCTTGCCTTTGAACTGGTTGCGCACGTTGATTGCAGTAATGCTCATCGGGTTGATCGCTCCGAAAAAAAGTCGGGAAACGGGCGGCCGGTGCCGCCCGCGGATTAAACGGCCCAGCGAATCCGTGCGACGGATCGCCCGGCGCTCGCGTGGACGTTCGCGTCGCCGTCGCGTACCTCCTCCGTGCGTCCGCCGAGCACACGCTGCAGCACGCGGTCCTCGAGCGCGGCGAACGCCGCCGACGCCCGCGCGCGCGGCCGCTCGAGCGGCACGGGCTGGTCGAGCGCGACACGCCCCTGCTCGATCAGCAGGATGCGGTCGCCGAGCGCGACGGCTTCCTGCACGTCGTGCGTGACGAGCAGCGCGGTGAACCGATGCTCGCGCCACAGCCGCTCGATCAGCGCATGCATCTCGATGCGCGTCAGCGCATCGAGCGCGCCGAGCGGCTCGTCCAGCAGCAGCAACTCCGGACGATGCACGAGCGCACGCGCAAGCGCGACGCGCTGACGCTGGCCACCCGACAGCTGCGCGGGCCAGTCGTCCGCGCGCTCGAGCAGGCCGACTTCGGCGAGCACCGCACGCGCGTCGTCGCGCGCGCGGCGGCCGAGGCCGAGCATCACGTTCTGCAGCACGGTCTTCCACGGCAGCAGCCGCGCGTCCTGATACATGATTCGCGTATCGAGCGCGCCGCCGGCGGCACCGCGCGTCGCCAGCGTGCCGTCGCTCGGCTGCTCGAGGCCGGCGACGAGCCGCAGCAGCGTCGATTTCCCGCAGCCGCTGCGCCCGACGATCGCGACGAAGCTGCCGCGCGCGATCCGCAGATCGATGTCGTCGAGCACCGTGCGCGTACCGAAACGCTTGCTGACGCCGCTCAGCGTCACCGCATCGTCGGACGCCGCATCGCCGGCGCGGCGCCGCGCGAGCGGCACGACCGCTGCGCCGCCGTCGCGCTCCACGATCGCCGCGTCGCGCGCTGCGTCGTCCTCGACGCGCGTCTGCGCGAGTTCGGCCTCGAGATCGGCGCCGGCCAGCGGCCCGTAGACGGCCGCCGAAGTGGTCGCATTCATGCCTTCGCTCCTGATTGATAGGCGGGGTGCCAGCGCAGCGTCACGCGCTCGAGCCATTTCGCCAGCACGTCGGCCAGCTTGCCGAGCACCGCGTACAGCAGGATGCCCACCACCACGACGTCGGTTTGCAGGAATTCGCGTGCGTTCATCGTCATGTAGCCGATGCCCGACTGCGCGGAGATCGTTTCCGCGACGATCAGCATCACCCACATCAGCCCGAGCGCAAAACGCACGCCGACGAGGATCGACGGCAGCGCGCCCGGCAAAATCACGTGCCGGTAGAGCGCGAAGCCGCGCACGCCGTAGCTCTTCGCCATCTCGATCAGGCTCGCGTCGACCGAGCGGATGCCGTGATACGTATTGATGTAGACGGGAAAGAACACGCCCAGCGCGACGAGGAACAGCTTCGCCTTCTCGTCGATCCCGAACCACAGGATCACGAGCGGAATCATCGCGAGCGCCGGAATATTGCGGATCATCTGGATCGTCGAGTCGAGCGCGACCTCCGCGGCCTTCGACAGTCCGGTCGCCAGCCCGAGCGCAAGGCCGACGCCGCCGCCGACCGCAAAGCCGAGCAGCGCACGCCATGTGCTGACCTTGACGTTCGCCCACATCTCGCCCGATGTCACGAGCGACCACGCGGCCCGCACGACCGCGACGGGCTCCGGCAGCACGCGCGTGGACAGCCAGCCCGTGCGCGTACCGATCTCCCACGCGACCAGCAGCGCGAGCGGCACGAGCCACGGCGCGATACCGCGCCACGCACGGGCGGCGGCGCCGCCGGTCGTCGACGTTGTCGTCGTCATTGCAGCCTCCCTTCGCTCAGCTCTGGCTCGTCTTCGGCAGATAGCTGTTGCCGACGATCTCGCCGAACGGCCCCGACAGCGGTCCGGTCGGACGCTGCGCCTGCTTGCCCTTGATCAGCGGGAACACGAGTTCCGCGAAACGGTACGACTCTTCGAGATGCGGATAGCCGGACAGGATGAACGTATCGATCCCGAGCGCCGCGTATTCGCGCATGCGCTCCGCGACCTGCTCCGGATTGCCGACGAGCGCCGTGCCCGCCCCGCCGCGCACGAGGCCGACACCGGCCCACAGGTTCGGATACACCTCGAGCGTCTCGCGGCCGCCGCGCTTGCCGCCGTGCAGCGCGGCCATCCGGCGCTGCCCTTCGGAGTCCATGTTCGCGAAGGCCTGCTGCGCGCGCGCGATCGTATCGTCGTCGAGACGGCTGATCAGCCGGTCGGCGTCGCGCCACGCTTCGTCCTCGGTTTCGCGCACGATCACGTGCAGACGAATGCCGAACTTGATCTCGCGCCCGCGCGCCTGCGCTCGCGCACGGATATCGGCGATCTTCTTCGCGACGGCCTCGGGCGGTTCGCCCCAGGTCAGATAGGTGTCGATGTGGTCGGCCGCGATCGCATGCGCGGCCGGCGACGAACCGCCGAACCACAGCGGCGGATGCGGACGCTGCACCGGCGGATACAGCGCCTTGCCGCCCTTCGAGCGCAGATGCTTGCCGATATAGTCGAAGCCGTCGTTGTCGTGCGATGCGGCGAGCAGCCCGCGCCAGATGTGCAGGAAGTCGTCGGTGATCTCGTAGCGCGTATCGTGATCGGCGAACAGCCCGTCGCCTTCGAGCTCGGCCGCATCGCCGCCCGTCACGACGTTGATCAGCAGACGGCCGCCGGACAGCCGGTCGAACGTCGCGGCCATCCGCGCGGACAGCCCCGGCGACGCAATGCCGGGCCGCACGGCGACCAGGAACTTCAGCCGCCGCGTTGCCGGAATCAGGCTCGACGCGACGACCCACGCGTCCTCGCACGAGCGACCGGTCGGCAGCAGCACGCCTTCGTAGCCAAGCGTGTCGGCCGCGACGGCAACCTGCCGGAAGTAGTCGTAGTCCGCGGCGCGTGCGCCTTCGGCCGTGCCGAGGTAGCGGCTGTCGCCGTGCGTGGGAATAAACCAGAACACATTCATCTGCTGCTCCTGCGTGACTGTCCTTGCCAGAATTGAGATAAAACGTCGCCCTGCTCGCGGCGCGCGTCGGCGCCGCATGCATGGTGTGCGTTCGAATCGGGATGGTTCGCCGGTCGGGCCGTGCGGCGGGCGAATGCGCGGATGCACGGCGGCTTCTGGGAAATCAGTCTAGGGACCGGGGCGCGGCTTTGGAACGATTTTTTTGAGCTTAGGTTTTCCGCTTTCGTGATTAGCGCGACGCTGCAGCGAATATGCGCCGGCCCGGCCCTATAATGACGCCCTGTCCGAACAACCGCGCGCATCCGGCTTCGCCGCACGCGCATGCAGCACACACTACCGACCGATGCAGAAAGTCATCCTGCCCTTCCTCTCCGGCTTCCTGGCCGCCCTGTTCTTCCGCGAAGCGACGCTGGCGCTGCTGCATACGGCCGATCTGATCGCCGCGGCCGGCTTCTCGACGCAGCCGTTCGCGCCGCTCGGTATTCCTGAATTTGTCGCCAACGCGCTGATCAGCGCGTGCATCGCGATCCCGATGGCGTGGCTGCTGCGCGTGTCGCCGGAGCGCGAGGCCCCGTGGATCGGCGCGCTGCTGTTCGGCGGAATCGTGCTGACCGCCGCGCGCGTGTTCGCGATCGATCCGCTGCGCGGCCTCTGGCCGTCCGGCAACATGATGCCGGTGCTCGCGGCCGGCTTCGCGGCCAATGCGATCTGGGGCTTCGGCGCGCTCGTGTTCATGCGCGCGTTCATGTCGGACGACGCCGGCGAAGACTGATCGGTCACGCACGACCGCGCGCGTTCGAGCGCCCGTCGGCCGCCGATCGCCGAACAACGTACCGCGCGTTCCAACGCCCACCAACGAAAAGGCCGCCTGCATCGACAGGCGGCCTTTTCATTTCGATACGCCGCTTCGCGCGGCACCGCGCATTCAGTCCTTCAGATGACGCAGCGGATGCGTGTCGGGCGTCCACGGGCTGTCGAACATCGCGAGCACGTCCGCGCGATCGACGTCGGCGATCGACTTGAACCGCCATGCCGGCCGGTGATCCTTGTCGACGATCAGTGCACGCACGCCCTCGATCACGTCGCCGCGCGCGAACGTCGAGCGCGTGAGATCGAGATCGCGTCGCAGGCATTCGGCCATCGTCGCGCCGCGCGCGCGGTCGACGACTTCGAGCGACACGGCCATCGACAGCGGCGACAGCTCGCTGCGCATCGCATGCGTCGCCTTCTCGACCCAGCCGTCGACGGCACCGCAGTCCTGCTCCCCCTCGAGCGACGTGACGATCGCGCCGATGTCGGGCTGCGCGAAATGCCGATCGATGCCGGCGCGTGCGTCGGCGAGCGCCGAGGTATCCGGCGTCGGTACGACCTTGTGCGCGGCGGCCGCATCGGCGACGCACGCGACCGCCTGCGCGCCGTCGTCGAAGCGCGTGCCCTTCAGCGCGTCGATCAGCGCCGGCAACGCCGCGTCGGGCAGGTAGACGTCGGCAAGCTGCGCGGCCAGCGCGCCGGCCGCGTCGAGCGTCGCGCCCGTCACCGCGAGGTAGCGGCCGATCATGCCGGGCGTACGGGCCAGGAACCAGCTCATCCCGACGTCCGGGAACAGTCCGATGCGGGTCTCGGGCATCGCCATCTTCGTCGAATCGGTGACGACGCGCAGGCCGCCCGTATGCCGCGCGGCCTGCGAGATCCCCATCCCGCCGCCCATCACGACACCGTGCATCAGCGCGATGTACGGCTTCGGATAGGTGAAGATCGCGTGGTTGAGCGTGTATTCCTCGATGAAGAACGTGTCGACCGCGTCGCGGTCGCCGCGCTGCCATGCTTCATGGAAGAACCGTACGTCGCCGCCCGCGCAGAACGCGCGCGGATGCGGGCTGTGCACGACGACCGCGACGACGTCCGGATCGTCGCGCCACGCATCGAGCGCCTGCTGCATCGTGCGGATCATCCCGACGGACAGCGCGTTCAGCGCCTTCGGCCGGTTCAGTTCGAGAAAGCCGATGCGGTTCGCGACATACGCACGCACGTCGGGCTGGGCGGATTCGGGAGAAACGGAAGCGGTGTCGGTCATGAGCGTCTATCTATCGGGCAATCGTGCGCACGTTCAGTGCGCCTGCATCTTCGAGAACAGGTTCAGCACCACGACGCCCGAGATGATCAGGCCGAGGCCGATCACCGCCGGCAGGTCGGGCACCTGACGGTACAGCAGCATCGCGACGAGCGTGATCAGCACGATGCCCGCGCCCGACCACACCGCATAGATGATGCCGACCGGCATCGTGCGCAATGTCAGCGACAGGCAGTAGAACGCGACGCCGTAACCGGCGACGACGAGCGCAGACGGCCAGAAGCGCGTGAAGCCGTCCGCCGCGCGCAGCGCCGACGTGCCGATCACTTCCGCGACGATCGCGATCGCGAGCCAGGCGTATCCGGGCAGCTGCATCGTTCAGCTCCTCGCGAGCGCCAGCACGCCGTAGTCCTGACCGAGCTCCGCGCACAGCGTTTCGACGACGAATTCATGATCGAGCCGTTGCGGCAGTCCCGACACCGTGACCGAGCCGATCACGCCGGCACCCGCGACGGTCAGCGGAAACGCGCCGCCGTGCGGCGCGTATTCGGCAAGCGGCAGGCCATGCTTGTCGGCGAGCGTCGTGCCGGCCTGCTGCATGCGCAGCCCGATCGCATAAGAACTGCGGCGGAAATGCGCGACGACGTTGCGCTTGCGGCGCACCCAGTCGGCGTTGTCCGGCGTGGCGCCGGGCAGCGCCGAGAAGAACAGCGGGTGCCCGAACGTGACGATGTCGATCGCGACCGCGTGCCCGCGCGACGCGGCGAGCGCATGCATGCGGTTGCCGAGCGCCCACGCGCGCGCCGGATCGAAGTGGGGAAACACGAGCGCCTGTTCCTGCGCGCCGATCGATTGCAGATCGTGAGCGATGTCCATGAATCCGTCGATGCTGTAATGAGAATCGCAACGGCGCCGCGGCGATCGCGGGCTCCGCTGCCGGAGTGACGACACAAACCGCTCGATTCTAGCTCACGCGTCGCGCGTCCCGACCCCGGCCGCCTTTCGAACGCGTTTCTCACAAAGTGCTTGCACGCGCTCGGGTTACTCCTTATAATTCAATCTTTCGACGGACGCGGGGTGGAGCAGTCTGGCAGCTCGT
>NZ_KV786662.1:0-34284 GCF_001806955.1 Burkholderia sp. HMSC10F09 | reverse complement strand
TAGGTTCAAATCCTACCCCCGCAACCAAGCGTCCCGATTTCCGCAGAAAGCCCGGCCCAGCGCCGGGCTTTTTGTTTTTCGTCCGTCGCGCGCGCACCGCCGCGCGCCCGATGCGCGCGTTCGAGAATGCGCCGCCCCGGTGATACACTCGCAATCACCTCGTCCCTTCCATTCGACATGAAATTCTGCTCCGTCTGCGGCCACGAAGTCATCGCGCGCATCCCTCAGGGCGACAACCGCGAGCGCTTCGTCTGCGATCACTGCGGCACGATCCATTATCAGAATCCGCGCAACGTCGTCGGCACGGTGCCGGTATGGGGCGAACAGGTGCTGCTGTGCCGCCGTGCGATCGAACCGCGCTACGGATTCTGGACGCTGCCCGCGGGCTTCATGGAGATGGGCGAAACGACCGCCGAGGCGGCCGCGCGCGAAACGCTCGAGGAAGCTGGCGCGCGCGTCGAGGTGCAGAACCTGTTCACGCTGCTGAACGTGCCGCACGTGCACCAGGTGCATCTGTTCTATCTGGCGCGGCTCGTCGATCCGGAATTCGAGGCCGGCGAGGAAAGCCTCGAGGTCAAGCTGTTCGACGAAGCCGACATCCCGTGGGACGAGATCGCGTTCCCGACGGTCAGCCAGACGCTGCGCTTCTTCTTCGCCGATCGCGCGACCGGCGACTACGGCGTACACACCGGCGACATCTTCCGCTCGCTGCGCAACGGCTGAATCGGCCCATGGTTCCCTGGCTCGGCCCGGACGATCCGTTCCCGCCCGTCGAACGCGCGCTCGGACCTGCGACCGGCGCGCCGGGCCTGCTTGCCGCGAGCGCCGATCTGCTGCCGTCGCGGCTCATCGACGCGTATCTGCGCGGCATTTTCCCGTGGTATTCGGACGGCCAGCCCGTGCTGTGGTGGAGCCCCGACCCGCGGATGATCCTCGTGCCCGACGAGTTCAAGGTATCGCCGTCGCTGAAGAAGACGCTCAAGCGCGTGCTGCGCGATCCCGCGTGGGAAGTGCGCGTCGATCACGACTTCCGCGGCGTGATGCGTGCGTGCGCACAGGCGCCGCGCCGCGGGCAGCGCGGCACGTGGATCACGGCCGAGATCATCGACGCGTACACGTCGCTTTATCGCTCCGGCAATGCACACAGCATCGAGACCTGGCACGACGGACGGCGCGTCGGCGGGCTGTACGGCGTCGCGTTCGGGCAGATGTTCTTCGGCGAGTCGATGTATGCGGACGTCACCGACGCCTCGAAGATCGCGCTGGCCGCGCTCGTCGCCCACCTTCGCGAGCACGGGCTGGAGATGATAGACTGCCAGCAGAATACGTCGCATCTAGCGTCGCTCGGCGGCCGCGAGATCGCACGCAAGGCCTTTGTCGCTCACGTGCGCCGCGCGGTGGCCGAACCGCCGATTCCGTGGCAGTTCGACAAGCGCGTGCTCGCCGCGCTGACGGGCCGCACCGAGCCGGCGGCCCCTTCCGGGATCGAGCGCTAGCGCGGCACTCCATCCCTGCATCGAGAGCTGCCCATGACTCACCCGACTGAGCTGCCGCTTTCACCGCTTTCGGCGCTGCAATTCTATGCAACGGCGCCCTATCCGTGCAGCTATCTGGACGGCCGTATCGCGCGCTCGCAAGTCGCGACGCCGAGCCATCTGATCAACTCCGACATCTACACCGAGCTCGTGAAGGCCGGCTTTCGCCGCTCGGGCGTGTTCACCTATCGGCCGTACTGCGACGGCTGCCGCGCCTGCGTGCCGGTTCGCGTGCCGGTCGCCGCGTTCGCGCCGTCGCGCACGCAGCGCCGGATGTGGAAGCGGCATCGCGCGCTCGTCGCGACCGTATCGCCGCTGCACTACGACGAAGATCACTACGCGCTCTACATGCGCTATCAGTCGGCGCGCCACGCGGGCGGCGGCATGGACCGCGACAGCCGCGACCAGTACGAGCAGTTCCTGCTGCAAAGCCGGATCAATTCGCGCCTCGTCGAATTCCGCGATCCCGATGCGCCGGACGGCGAGCCCGGCAAGCTGCGGATGGTGAGCATGATCGACATCCTCGGCGACGGGCTCTCGTCGGTCTACACGTTCTTCGAGCCCGACGATCCGCATACGAGCTACGGCACGTACAACATCCTCTGGCAGATCGAACAGGCGAAGAGCCTCGGCCTGCCGTACGTCTATCTCGGCTACTGGATCCGCGAAAGCCCGAAGATGGCGTACAAGGCCAACTTCCATCCGCTCGAAGGGCTCATCGACGGCCGCTGGAAGGTGCTCGACCCGGCGCGCGTCGATCTGCCGCCCGTCGACGCCGCACTCGCGCGCGCGCCGCTGCCCGGCGGTCACACCGGCTCGGTGTGAGCGGTACGCGGCGCCGCCGCTTGCGCACGGGACTGCGCAAAGATCGCGGCGCGCGAGCACGCCGGACCAAAGCCCGCCTCTGCCGCACAACTCCCGGTAAAATAGCGGGTTGTCATTCATTCCGGCTGTCCGCCCAATTCCCGTGTTCAGTTCCCTCTATCCGCTGGCCCGCGCATCCCTGTTCAAGATGGATGCGGAAGACGCTCACCACCTCACGCTGCGCGCGCTCGGCGCTGCCGGCCGCACGGGCCTCGCCTGCGCGCTGTCGGCGCGCGTGCCCGACGCGCCGCGTACGGTGATGGGCCTCACGTTCCGCAACCCGGTCGGCCTCGCGGCCGGTCTCGACAAGGACGGCGCGGCCATCGACGGCCTCGCGGCACTCGGTTTCGGCTTCATCGAGGTCGGCACGGTCACGCCGCGCGCGCAGCCCGGCAATCCGCGCCCGCGGATGTTCCGCCTGCCGCAGGCCGAGGCGCTGATCAACCGGATGGGCTTCAACAACCACGGCGTCGACCAGTTCGTGAAGAACGTGCAGGCCGCGCGCTATCGCGGCATCCTCGGCCTGAACATCGGCAAGAATGCCGACACGCCGATCGAGCGCGCCGCCGACGACTATCTGTACTGCCTCGAGCGCGTCTACCCGTTCGCGAGCTACGTGACGATCAACATTTCGTCGCCGAACACGAAAAACCTGCGCCAACTGCAGGGCGCCGGTGAACTCGACGCGCTGCTCGCCGCGCTGAAGGACAAGCAGCAGCGTCTGGCCGACCTGCACGGCAAGCTCGTGCCGCTCGCGTTGAAGATCGCGCCCGATCTCGACGACGAACAGGTCAAGGCGATCGCCGATACGCTGCTGCGCCACAAGATCGAAGCGGTGATCGCGACCAACACGACGTTGTCGCGCGCCGCCGTGCAAGGCCTGCCGCACGCGGACGAAGCGGGCGGGCTGTCGGGCCGCCCGGTGTTCGATGCGTCGAACGAGGTGATTCGCAAGCTGCACGCGGAAGTCGGCAGCGCGGTGCCGATCATCGGCGTCGGCGGCATTTTCTCGGGCGATGATGCGCGCGCGAAGCTCGCGGCCGGCGCATCGCTCGTCCAGCTCTATACCGGCTTCATCTATCGTGGCCCGGCGCTCGTGGCCGAATGCGTGAAGGCGATCGCGCGCGAGCGTGCCGCGTAATATAGGCATAAACAAACGATATTTAGACGTCGATTGTATTTTTGCTATGATCGACGCCATTGTCAGATCATGAGCCCCGCCGGGGCAAGGAAGCTCACACGATGAAATTTGCGCTGCTGAAGAAGCTGCTGGTTGCCGGTCTGATCGGCACGTCGTTCGCCGCCGCGACCGCGAATGCGGCCGACCTCCTCGACCAGGTCAAACAACGCGGCACGCTGCGGATCGGCCTCGAGGGCACGTTCCCGCCGTTCAACTCCAAGAATCCGCAAGGCGAGCTCGTCGGCTTCGACGTCGACATCGCGAAGGCCGTCGCCGCGAAGCTCGGCGTGAAGCCGGAATTCGTGACGACCGAATGGAGCGGCATCATCGCCGGCCTGCAGGCCGGCAAGTTCGACGTGATCGTCAACCAGGTCGGCATCACCGACAAGCGCAAGGAAACGCTCGACTTCTCGCCGGCTTATACGTATTCGTCCGCGCAGCTGATCCAGCGCAAGGACGACACGCGTCAGTTCAAGTCGCTCGAAGACCTGAAGGGCAAGAAGCTCGGCGTCGCGCTCGGCACGAACTACATGGACATGGCGAAGTCGGTGCCGGGCATCGACGTGAAGACGTATCCGGGCGCGCCCGAGTATCTGCGCGACCTCGCGGCCGGCCGTCTCGACGCGGCACTCAACGACCGCCTGATGCTCGCGTACCTGACGAAGAATTCGCAGCTGCCGCTGCGCCCGGGCGCGAACGTCGGCTCGGCGAATCCGTCGGGCATTCCGTTCAAGAAGGGCAACCCGAAGTTCCAGAAGGCGATCGACGACGCGATGACGCAGCTCGAAGCCGACGGCACGTTCACGAAGATCTCGGACAAGTGGTTCGGCATCGACGTGACGAAGCCGCTGAAGTAAGCGCCCTCCGGCCTCCACGCGCCGCCTGACGGCGGACCGACAAGGGCGGCATCTGCAACGATGCCGCCCTTTGTTTTATTCGTCCGGTTTATGATTGCGCTTTCGCGCACGCATCCGTTCCGTACTCCATGTCGACCACGTCCCTGCTCGTCCAATCGCTGCCGGTGCTCGCCCAGGGCGCCGTTCTGACCGTCAAGTTCGCCGTGCTCTCGATGGTGTTCGGCCTGCTCGGCGCCGTCGTGCTGGCGATGATGGGCATCCGGCAAGGCGAACCGCTGGAAGGCTTCGAGCGCATCTGGGTCAATGCGCCGCGTGGCTCGCGCGCGCCTACGTCAGCCTGATGCGCGGCACGCCGCTGCTCGTGCAAATCTTCGTGATCTACTACGGCCTGCCGAGCCTCGGCATCTCGCTCGATCCGACGCCGGCCGGCGTGATCGCGCTGTCCGCGAACGTCGCCGCGTACATGTCCGAAAGCATGCGCGGCGCAATCAACGGGATTGCGCGCGGCCAGTGGCTCGCCGCGTACAGTCTCGGGCTGTCGTGGGGGCAGACGCTGCGCTACGTGATCGGACCGCAGGCCCTGCGCATCGCGGTGCCGAGCCTGTCGAACAGCCTGATCAGCCTGATCAAGGACACCTCGCTCGTGTCCGTCATCACCGTGACCGAGCTGCTGCGCAGCGCGCAGGAAATGATCGCCGCGACCTATCAGCCGCTGCCGCTCTATCTCGCGGCCGCGGCCATCTACTGGGTGCTATGCCAGATCCTCGAGTGGGTGCAGCGCTGGTACGAGAAGCGCCTGTCGCTGCCGGCACGGCACTGACCGCGGCCGCGCGGCACGCGCTGCGCCGCGCGCCGCACCGTCACTCGTCCGGATAACGGACACCGAGCGCGGCGCGTGCCGCGTCGGTCATCGCGATCATCTGCCGCGAATGCGCATGCGTGACGATCGGGCTTTCGATCTCGCCGGCACGCAGCAATTCGCAGAAGTGCCCGGTTTCATAGTTGAGCCCACCGCCTTCGAACGGCGCATCGAGTTCGACCGTGCGGCCGTCTGCATAGCGAATCGTCGCGCGCGCCGGATTCCACCATTTCTCGTGGATCGTCACGTGGCCGCCGGCCGCCGCGATCAGCGCATCGCCGCGCCCCATCACGTCGAGCCCGCAGAACAGCTGCGCGATGCCGCCGTTCGCGTGGCGGCTGTTCAGGCTTGCGAACACGTCGACGCCGGTCGGGCCGAGACGGCCGAGCGTCTGCACGTCGACGGGTGCCCCGAGCCAGTCGACGGCCAGAAAGGCTTCGTAGATCCCGATATCGAGCAGCGCGCCGCCCGCACGATCGAGCCGGTACACCGAATGCTCGGCCGGCACCGTCGACGATGCGCACCCTGCCCGCACGAGCCGGATCTCGCCGATCGGATCGGCGTTCAGATGTGCGCGCAACCGGCGGTAGAGCGGAAAGAACGGCGGCTTCATCGCTTCCATGAACAGCCGCCCGGCGGCGTGTGCGGCGCGCAGCACGGTGTCGAGCTGCACCGCGTTCAGCGTCGCGGGCTTTTCGCAGAGCACGGCCTTGCCGGCCGCGAGCGCGGCGAGCGCGTACTGCGCGTGGCTGTCATGCAGCGTCGCGATGTAGACGGCATCGATGTCGGACGCGAGCAGCGCGTCGACGCTGGCCGCGGGCGTACCGCCGCAGGCCGCGCAGAACGCGGCGGCCGCGTCCGCGCGGCGTGCCCATACGCCGGCAAGCGCGGCGCCCGGTACGTGCGCGAGGCTTTGGGCGAAGCGGCGCGCGATGCCGCCCGCGCCGATGATGCCGAAGCGCACCGGGCGCTGGTCGAGGTCGTTCATCCGGATTTTCCGTGTCGGTCGTGGAGCAACGGCCGGCACGACGCCGGCAGGCCGTCATGATAAACGGCGGGCCGGCATCCGGATCGGCAACGCGCTCACGCGCGCACGGGCACTTGGACCGAGAAGTCGCGCGAGATCTCGTCCGCGCTGAAATCGATGAGCGCGAGCGCGGCGGCTTCCGCCTCGCGCGGATCGCGCCGCTCGATCGCGTCGACGACGCGCGCATGCGCCTGCACCGCGACCTCATGCGCGCCCTCCTTCTGCACGACGCGCGGATTGACGAGCCGCACCGCGCCGTGCACGATCGCCGCCATCTGCTGGAAGAACTGGTTGCCGCTCGCCTGCACGATCCGCGTATGCAGCAGTTCGTCCGCCGTGTCGTAGCCGGGATCGCCGGGCTCCAGCACCTTGAACGCTTCGAACGCCTCACGGATGCCGGCGATGTCGGTCGCGGTCGCACGCACGGCCGCCTGCGCGGTGGCGCGCGGCTCGATCAGCATGCGGAACTCGATGACGTCGCGCATGAACTGCGGATCGGGTTTCGCCCGGAACCGCCAGCTGACGACGTCTTCGTCGATCATGCGCCAGTCGCGCATCGGACGCACGCGCGTGCCGACTTTCGGACGCACGTCGAGCATGTCGCGCGCCAGCAACATCGACAATGCTTCGCGCATCACCGTGCGGCTCACGTCGAACTCTTTCGATAGCACGTCCTGCGGCGGCAGGATGCCGCCATACTTGTCCTCGACGATACCCGTGACAAGTCCATCCATCACTTTGGCGACCAGTGACCGGTCTTTGCCCTGCTCCATGACACCTCCCCGTGCGTCGATTTGCGAAAACCTGCTCCGCAGTTCCGCCGGCCCTGGTTACGACTGTTCTTATGATCTATAAGTTGATGAGTTCGACGCCATTCCGCTATCTGGTAAACACCTGACAGGGTTATCCCTCTTTTTGACGCGGAGATTTATACGGCCTCAAAAAAAGCCCGGGAAGCGCGCTGCGCCTGCCGGGCCATGATTTTTTCAAGATTTAAACATGCAATCCATTACGGCTATGTGCGCGTTCTGACCGATTGCACGCCGACGTTTTTCAATGCGCCGGATAAACGATCGTCTCGACGCCGTGTTCGGTGCCGAGCAGGCACAGATTCGCGCCGCGCGCGGCGAACAGCCCGACCGTCACGACGCCCGGCCACGCATTGACCTGCGCCTCGAAACCGCGCGGATCGGCGATCTGCAGCCCCTTCACGTCGAGGATCTCGTTGCCGTTGTCGGTGATGTACGGCGCGCCGTCCTTCATCACGCGCAGCACCGGCACGCCGCCGAGCGCCGTCACGCGCCGGCCGATCGCGGTGCGCGCCATCGGCACGACTTCGATCGGCAGCGGGAACGCGCCGAGTACCGGCACACGCTTGCTCGCGTCGGCGATGCAGACGAAGGTGTCGGCGACCGACGCGACGATCTTCTCGCGCGTCAGCGCACCGCCGCCGCCCTTGATCATCGCGCCGCTCGCGTCGATCTCGTCGGCGCCGTCGACGTACACCTGCAGCGACTCCACTTCGTTCAGGTCGAACACCGCGATGCCGTGCGACTTCAGGCGCTCGGTCGTCGCGACGGAGCTCGATACGGCGCCGCGATAGCGCGATTTGACGGCCGCGAGCGCGTCGATGAAGCAGTTCGCCGTCGAGCCGGTGCCGACGCCAATCACCGCGCCCTCCGGCACGTTCTGGATCACGTAATCGGCGGCGGCCTGGCCGACCAGGCGTTTGAGTTCGTCTTGAGTCATGGGATGGATGATGCTGCAGGATTGCGGAAAAACCGCCAGTTTACCGGACTCGCGCAAGCGGCCGCCCGTTTTCGGCGCGCCGGTCGCTCACTGCGGATCGACGTCGGACCGCGCGCCATCCATCGGCGGCTGGCCCGGGAAATACTTGTCGAGCAGCGCCTGCACGATCGCGTCCGTCTCGGCATCTGCATCGCCCGCATAGTCGGACGGCCTAAAGTGCATCTGGAACGCCGAAAACACGCGGCGCGTGCGCGTGTCGAGCACGCCGTCGATCGGCACGTCGTAGCCGTAGCGCGCGAGCTTCGCCTGCAGCTCGCGCACGTCGACGGGCGCATGCGGGTCGCGGCCCGCGAGCCGCGCGGCGACCGTCGCGTCGTCGGGCCACGCGCCGACGCCGGCTTGTGCGAGCGCGCGCCACGGAAACAGCGGGCCCGGATCGATCTTGCGTTGCGGTGCGATGTCGCTGTGCCCCACCACGCGCGTCGGTGCGATGCCGTAACGCGCGACGATGTCCTTCGACAGCCGGATCAGCGCATCGACCTGTTCCGGCGGATACGGCTGCCATGTGCGCTGCTGCGGATCGAGCGGGCCGCGATTCACGTTCTCGATGCCGATCGATGCCGCGTTCAGTTCGGTCGTCTGCTGCCATGCGCTGACGCCCGCATGCCAGGCGCGCTGGGCTTCGGGCACGAGCTGATAGACGACCGGCTGCCCGCGCTCGCTGCGCGGATGAGCCGGCACCACGTAGTGCACGCTGACCGTATCGCCCGTCAACGTGCGCAGCGATTTCGCCTCGTCGCTTTCGGTGTAGTGCATCACGAGAAAGCGGATCCGCGAGTCGGCGCTGCGCGCGTGCAGGCTCGTATCGGCATAGTAGCTGCCGCGTTCGACCAGCGACGGCGACGCACACGCGGCAAGCAGGCACAAGGCGGCGCACGACGCGCCGACGCGAAACGATGTCATCGAATGAGAACCGGAAGAAAACGCGCGCCGCTGCGCTTGCGGGCGCGCGATGCGCATCGTGCTGCGCGCTCGCGGCGCGGCAGACGCGTCAGCCTTTCGCCCGCCGCTGCCGAACCGCTTCGTACAGGCATACGCCGCTCGCCACCGACACGTTCAGACTTTCGACGCTGCCCGCCATCGGAATGCTCATCACTTCGTCGCACGTGTCGCGCGTGAGCCGGCGCATGCCCTCGCCTTCGGCGCCCATCACGATCGCGACCGGGCCGTCGAGCTTCGTGTCGTACAGCGTCGCCGACGCTTCGTCCGACGTGCCGATGATCCACACGCCGGCTTCCTTCAGCTCGCGCAACGCACGCGCCAGGTTCGTGACCGTGATGTACGGCACGGTGTCGGCGGCGCCGCTCGCGACCTTCGCAGCCGTTGCGTTCAGGCCGACCGCACGGTCGCGCGGCGCGATCACCGCGTGCGCGCCGGCCGCATCGGCGACGCGCAGGCACGCGCCGAGGTTGTGCGGATCGGTGACGCCGTCGAGCACCAGCAACAGCGCCGGCCCTTGAATGCCGTCGAGCAGCTCGGACAGGTTTTGCGCGAGCGGGAGGTCTTCGACGCGCGCGACGACGCCCTGGTGACGCTCGGTATGCGCGAGCCCCCACAGACGCGTCTCGTCGGCTGCGATCAGCCGCACGCCCGCTTCCTTCGCGGCGTGCAGGAAGTCCTGCATGCGGCGATCGCGACGCGTCTGGTCGTACAGCACCTCCACCACCGTCGCTGCATCGTGCCGCAAACGTGCGGTCACCGCATGAAAACCGTAAAGAACCTTCAGACGTGACATGACTGGAACAACCTTCGATCAAACGTGCGGCCGCACGACGGGCGCAGCCGCGATCCATGGAAAAGGAAAGCGCCGCGTGGCCGGCACGTGACCGGCGACGCGGCGTCTTTCGATACGGCGGAGCGCATTGCGCCCCGCACGCTCAGTGTTTCTTGCGGGCGCGCACCTTCTTCGCGGGGGCCTTCGCCGCCGTGCCGCCCTTCTTCTTAGCGGCTGCGCGCGCCGCGCGCGCTTCCTTCACCGCGGCGCTCGGCGCACTCGCGGCCTTCTTGTGATGCGGCGCCGATTCTTCCGCGGACGGCAGCGCGCGCACGCGCGGGCCGCCGCGCTCGGCGCCCGGTGTCGGCGCAACGACCGGACGCGGCGCCTTCACCGGCGTGTCGCGCACGAGCCGGAAGTCGATCTTGCGCGCGTCGAGATCGACGCGGCTCACCTGCACGCGCACGCGGTCCGACAGCCGATAGCGGATGCCCGTGCGTTCGCCGCGCAGCTCGTTCTTGATCTCGTCGTACTGGAAGTAGTCGGAACCGAGTTCCGTCACGTGCACGAGCCCTTCGATGAACAGCGTGTCGAGCTGCACGAAGATGCCGAACGACGTGACGCCGTTCACCATGCCGCCGTACTCCTCGCCGAGCTTGTCGCGCATGAAATAGCACTTCAGCCAGGCTTCGACGTCGCGCGACGCCTCGTCCGCGCGGCGCTCGTTCGCCGAGCAGTGCAGGCCGAGCTCTTCCCAGATCGCGGTGTTGCTGCGCGAGCGGTTGCGCGCTTCGTCGTCCGCCTGCTGCATCGCGCGGGCGCGCGGCGACAGCGCGGTGTTCAGCTCGAACCCTTCCGGTGCCTTCGGCACGTACTTCTTGCCCGACAGGATCGCGTAGATCGCGCGGTGCGTGAGCAGGTCCGGATAGCGGCGAATCGGGCTCGTGAAGTGCGCGTAGGCGTCGTACGCGAGGCCGAAGTGACCGATGTTGTCGGGGCTGTAGACGGCCTGCTGCATCGAGCGCAGCAGCATCGGCTGCAGCATCTGCGCGTCGGGCCGGTCGCGGATCTGCGCCATCAGCGCCGCGTAGTCGCTCGCGTGCGGCGTCTCGCCGCCGCCGAGCGTCAGGCCCATCCCGCGCAGGAACGCACGCAGGTTCTCGAGCTTCTCCGGCGTCGGCCCTGCATGCACGCGGTACAGGCCCGGATGCTTGTTGCGCTTCAGGAAGTCGGCCGCGCAGACGTTCGCGGCCAGCATGCATTCCTCGATCAGCTTGTGCGCGTCGTTGCGCTGGCGCGGAACGATCTGCTCGATCTTGCCCTGCGCGTTGCAGACGATGTATGTCTCGGTCGTGTCGAAGTCGATCGCGCCGCGCTTCTGGCGCGCCGCGAACAGCGCCTTGTACACGCCGTACAGGTTCTGCAGGTGCGGCAGCAGCTCCGCGCGACGCGCGGCTTCCGGCCCCTTCGTGTTGGCGAGCACCGCCGCGACTTCCGTATACGTGAGACGCGCGGCCGAGTGGATCACGGCCGGATAGAACTGATACGCCTTGATCTCGCCGCGCGCCGTGATCACGATGTCGCATGCGAGCACGCAGCGGTCGACCTGCGGGTTCAGCGAGCAGAGACCGTTCGACAATTTCTCCGGCAGCATCGGAATCACGCGGCGCGGGAAGTAGACCGACGTGCTGCGCTCCAGTGCGTCGGCGTCGAGCCCGCTGCCCGGCTGGACGTAGTGCGACACGTCGGCGATCGCGACGATCAGCCGGAAGCCGTCGCCGCGGCCGACCTTCGTCGGCTCGCAGTAGACGGCATCGTCGAAGTCGCGCGCGTCTTCGCCATCGATCGTCACGAGCGGCACGTCGCGCAGGTCGACGCGGAACCGCAGATCGGCCGGCCGCACCTTGTCGGGCAGCGCGGCGGCCTCGTCGAGCGCCGCCGGGCTGAATTCGTGCGGCACGCCGTACTTGCGCACCGCGATTTCGATTTCCATGCCCGGATCGTCGATGTCGCCGAGCACCTCGACGACGCGGCCGAGCGGCTGCGAATGACGGCTCGGGAAATCGGTCAGCTCGACGACGACCACCTGCCCGACCTTCGCCTTCTTCACGTTCTGCGTGATCAGGATGTCGTGGCCGATGCGCTTGTCTTCGGGCGCGACGATCAGCGCGCCGTTCTCGTTGAGCAGACGGCCGATCACGCGCTTGTTCGCGCGCTCGGTGACCTCGACCACATGCCCTTCGGGCCGGCCGCGGCGGTCGTAGCCGACGATCCGCGCGAGCACGCGATCGTTGTGCATCACCTTCTGCATTTCGCCGTTCGGCAGGAACAGGTCGTCCTGGCCGTCGTCGCGAATGACGAAGCCGTAGCCGTCGCGATGGCCCTGCACGCGGCCGGCCACGAAATTGGACGGATGGGTCAGCTGGTAATGGCCACGCTTGTCGAGCCGGATCTGGCCGTCGCGCTCCATTGCGGCGACACGCCGGAAGAACCCTTCACGCTCCTGGCGCTTGATCGACAGCGCTTCCGCGATGTCGTTGGCGGCCAGCGGCGCGTCGCTCGTACGCAGCACGCCGAGAATCTCTTCACGGCTCGGAATGGGGTACGGATATTTGCTCAAGGGTTTGTCGATGATTGTTCTCGTTGCGTTGACAGATGGTGCACGGCATCAACATAGAAGTGTCCGTCAGACAGTTCTATAGTGACGGCGGCGGCTCATTCTATCACCCGGCCGTGTCGCAAAATGACGCCGAGTCGCGCCGCCGCACGCGGCGGCGGCCGCCCTGCGGCGCATCGCAAAAAAATGTTGACACGAATAATTGGGGCGCTATAATTTCGCTTCTTTGCAGCAAGCAGCTACTGCAAACCGTGCCCAGGTGGCGGAATTGGTAGACGCACTAGGTTCAGGTCCTAGCGGTGGCAACACCGTGGAGGTTCGAGTCCTCTCCTGGGCACCATCTGTTTTAAAAAGGTCGGCTTCATGCCGGCCTTTTTTCATTTTCGGCCCAGGAAGCAAAGCGCCTGCGCGCTTTGCGTGGGGACTCGAAGGGCTGCGCTTGCAAGCGCAGCCGGGGTCGCGCTCCCGTGACCGAGTCCTCTCCTGGGCACCGTCAGCTGTTCCTGCGCAACCCGGTGAAGCTCAACGAACTCCATAAGAATCAAGACTGGGTTTTTTGTCCGCGCGAAGAGCTGCCGACGGCATCGGCACGTCGTTCCAGGCAATCGTCGACGACGTTCGCTGCTCGCTGGCACGCGAGTATCTGAAAGATACTCGCATGAACACGAGCGACATTACGATGCTCATCGGATTCAGCGACGGCGCAAATTTCCGCCGCGCGCTGAAACGATGGACCGGCAAAAAACAGTGAATGACCTGCGCTGATAATGGCCTGCAGCGGTGCGGTGGGAGTCGTGAGGGTCGACGCTACCGTCCGGCGCGCGAAACCGGACGCGGGTTCTCGAGCGACCAGAACCCATGCGCATTGAGGCATGCGCGCGAAAGGGTCCGTCGAAGGATTCGCTCTTCGCGTTGTCAGTCGGTCTGCCGCGACGCAAGCAATCGATACGCGCCTTCCGAACCCGTTCGCTACACCATCGGCAACTGCCGCACCGGCTTGCCCGTGAGTTGCGCGACGGCATGTGCGACAGCCGGCGCGATCGGCGGCACGGCAATTTCACCGACTCCGCCCGGTTCGGCCACGCTCGGCACGAGGTGCGTTTCGATCACCGGCGTCTCGGCCATTTTCAGCACCGGGTAGTCGGGGAAGTTGGCCTGCACGACCCGTCCGTCCTTGATCTGAATCTGGTTGTACAGCGCCGCGCTCAACGCGCGCCCGTATCCCCCTGAGCAGGATTGCAATGTTTCGAAAAAGCGAACGTTCGGCTATTGATTAATTCGCTGTATTGGGCGTGCAGTTCCGGCTACGCTTCTCGAGTCCTGGAGTCCATGCTCGCCGGCCCCGATGCGCGCCCTTGCTCGCATGGCGCTCCAGGGCGCCGCGTGCGCACGTAAAGCGATCGCTCGGCAAGCGCCGATCCGACACCGGGCGCACGTATCATCCGCATGGCTCGCTTCCGATCATTCGAGGAGACCACGATGACTGAACCGGCTCGTTCCGGCGCCGAGTTTCGATGCGCAGCCCCTTTACCCGATGTCGATCCGCCCGCGTTCGAGATGCCTCGGGGCGCCGTCGATACGCATGCGCACGTGATTTCGACCAGCCCCGACTATCCGATGGTCGCACAACGCAGTTACACACCGCCGGAGGCGTCGGAACAGCAATACCTCGCGATGCTCGACGCGGTCGGCTGCACCTATGGCGTGCTGGTTCAGGTCAGCGTGCACGGCACCGACAATCGCTACATGCTGCAGGCGCTGCGCCGTCATCCGCAGCGGCTGCGCGGCATCGCCGTCGTGCCGCCCGAAATCAGCGACCGGGAACTCGAGGCCATGCACGAGGCTGGCGTGCGCGGGCTGCGCATCAACGTGCTGTTCGGCGGCGGCATCGGCTTCGCCGCGATGGAGACGCTGGCGCACCGCATCAAGGATCTGGGCTGGCACATGCAGTTCCTGATGGACGTGAAGACGCTGCCTGAACTGATGCCGCGCATGGCGAAGCTGCCGATCACCGGCATCGTCGATCACATGGGCCATACGCCCGTCGCCGCGGGGCTCGCTGCACCGGGGTTCGCCGCCCTTCGCGAACTGGTGGTCGGGCATGGCTTCTGGGTCAAGCTGTCCGGCGCTTACCGGATCAGCGATCGCTTCCCGACGTTCGACGACGTGACGCCGTTCGCGCAGGCGCTGATCGACGACGCGCCCGACCGGATGGTCTGGGGCAGCGACTGGCCGCATGTGTCGCTGGAAGCGGCCAGGATGCCCAACACCGGCCACCTGCGCAACCTGCTCGCGCAGTGGGCGCCCGACGCAGCAATGCGGCGCCGGATTCTCGTCGACAACCCGGCCCGCCTGTACGGTTTCCCGCGCGGCAATCCATAAACGACGCAAGCACGCGCCGCTCAGCGGCCATATGACAAGGAGACACGATGAGCTGGTACAGCAACATGTCCGTCACCGAAAGGCGGACCTTCATTTCCGCGGCGGGCGGCTGGGCGATGGACGCGCTCGACTTCATGGTGTTCACGTTCGTGATCACGACGCTGATCTCGATTTTCAAGATCGACAGCACGCAGGCCGGCCTGCTGGCCACCGTCACGTTGCTGTTCTCGGCCATCGGCGGCTGGATCGCCGGCATCCTCGCCGACCGCTACGGGCGTGTACGCATCCTGCAGGCGACGATCCTCTGGTTTTCCGGCTGCACGGTGGCGATCGGCTTCGCGCAGAATTTCGAACAGATCTTCGTCCTGCGGGCTCTGCAAGGGCTGGGCTTCGGCGGCGAATGGGCGGTCGGCTCGGTGCTGATGGGCGAGATCGTTCGGACCGAATTCCGCGGGCGAGCCGTCGGCACCGTGCAGAGCGCCTGGTCGATCGGCTGGGGGATCGCGGCCATCGTCTACACCGTTCTGTTTTCCTGGCTGCCCGAAGACTATGCATGGCGTGCGCTGTTCTGGGTCGGCGCGCTGCCGGCGCTGCTGGTGCTGTACATCCGCAAGGGCGTGCCGGAACCTGAAGTATTCCAGCGTACCCGCAAGCAGGAGCAAGCCAGCAACAAGCGCACGTCCATCTGGACGATCTTCTCGCCGTCGCTGATCAAGACGACGGCGCTGACCTCGTTGCTGTGTACCGGCGTTCAGGGTGGCTACTACGCGGTGACCACGTGGCTGCCCACGTTCCTGAAAACCGAGCGTCACCTGTCGGTGGTCGGCACGGGCGGCTATCTGCTGGTCGTCATTCTAGGATCGTTCGTCGGCTATCTCACCGGCGCATGGCTGACCGACCGCGCCGGCCGCCGCGCGAACCTGCTGATCTTCGCGATGCTGTCCGGCATCAGTATCTACGCCTATACGCAGCTTCGACTCACCAACGACCAGATGCTGATCCTCGGATTCCCGCTCGGCTTCGCGGCCTCGGGCATCTTCAGCGGCATGGGCGCTTACCTGACCGAACTGTTTCCGTCTGCCGTGCGGGCCAACGGACAAGGCTTTGCGTACAACTTCGGGCGCGGCCTCGGCGCGCTGTTTCCGAGCCTCGTCGGGTATCTCGCCCACGGTTACGGGCTCGGCATGGCGATCGGCATGTTCGCGGGCGGCGCCTATCTCGTCGTGCTGATCACTGCGTTGCTCCTGCCGGAAACGAAGGGACGCGAAATCAGCTGAGCGCCGCCCCGCAACGGGCCGGTGCGGCGACCGCTCATGCAAGCGGAACGTCGAACGCCACGTGCAGCCGCACGAGCGCCAGCATGGCCGGAATCGTCGCGCGCAGGTCGCCGCGCCGCCGCTGAAATGCGTAATGCAGCGGCGACAACGCCGGCTGACTCGTCAGACGGACCAGCGTGCCGCCCGCGCGCGACGCCTCCCATGCCGTCGGCAGAAAGCCGATGCCGACGCCTTCGCGCAACATGCCGGCCACGGCGAACCAGTTGTTGCACGTAATGTGGCGCGGACTGTCGATACCGCGCGCCAGCAGCCACTCGTCCAGAATGCGCGTGACGCCCGACCCGGCGGGCAGCGTCACGAGCGCATGCCGCGCGAGCAGGGCCGGTGTCAGTGTGCGCTGACGGCCGACGAGCCGCTCGGCGGCCATCCAGGCGAATCGCGCTTCCGCCACCGGCTGGGACACGATGCTACTGCGCGACGAGCGACCCGCGACCACCGCGAAGTCCAGCTCGCCTGCGTCGACCTTCTCCTCGAGCGCCTCGCCGACGTCGACATGCGGCTCGAGCTGCAGCTGGCCGTGCAGCTTTTGAACGGCGGCGACGAAACGCGGCAGCCAGGTCATCGCCGACAACTCGCCGACGCCGAAGCGTAGTCGCCCCGACAGTCCGTTGTGCTGACCGAAGGTGTCCTGGATCGTCGCGACCGATTCGAGCACGCGCAGCGCCGTCGGCAACAGACTTTCGCCGTCCTGAGTCAGCGTGGCGCGATAGCCGCTTCGGTCGAACAGCGTCCGCCCGAGTACCTGTTCGAGTTCGTTGATCCGCTTCGACAACGACGACACGGACAAATGAAGCCGCTGCGCGGCCGTGGCGAAATTGGCGCAGGTCGCGGCCCAATAAAAGGCATCGAGCTGCTTGAGCGTCGGCGTCGACATCGTTCTCTTTTAGCGAACATGAATTTCGAAGGAATATCGCTTTTATTCAACCCCCGGTCAACCTAGCATGAGCCCTCGTCTTGAATGAAAAGGAGAATCCGGATGAGTGTCGCCGATCGCGCCACACTTCGTCGCGACGCTGCAGCGCCCACCGACAAGCCGCCGCGCGTGCTGCGCAACATGCTGAGCCTGCACGACTTCGAAGCACGCGCGCGCCGCGTGTTGCCGCGTCCGATCTTCGGCTACGTGAGCGGCGCCGCCGAAGACAATCGCACGCGCGACGACAACCGCAGCGTGTTCGACGAGTTCGGCTTCACGACGCGCGTGCTGCGCAACGTGTCGGCCCGCACGCAGGCGGTCGACCTGTTCGGGCAGCGGTTCGCCGCGCCTTTCGGTATCGCGCCGATGGGCATCAACGCGTTGTCGGCCTATCGCGGCGACATCGTGCTCGCCCGCGCGGCGCAGGCGGCAGGCATCGCGTCGATCATGAGCGGCTCGTCGCTGATCCCGCTCGAAGCGGTCGCGGCGGCAGCGCCGTCAACCTGGTTTCAGGCTTATCTTCCGGGCGACCCCGAACGCATCGCCGCGCTGCTCGAGCGCGTCGCGCGCGCGGGATACCGGACGCTCGTCGTGACCGTCGACATTCCCGTTGCGGCGAATCGCGAGAACAACGTCCGTACCGGTTTTTCCACGCCGCTGCGTCCGAGCATGCGTCTCGCGTGGGACGGACTGACGCGGCCGCGCTGGCTGATCGGCACGTTCGCCCGGACACTGCTCCGGCACGGGATGCCGCACTTCGAAAATTCGTTCGCCACGCGCGGCGCGCCGATCCTGTCCGCGCACGTGTTGCGCGACTTCTCCGCGCGCGATCACCTCGACTGGACGCATCTCGCGCAGATTCGTGCGCAATGGAAAGGCAGTCTGGTCGTCAAGGGCATCCTCAGCGTGGAGGATGCGCTGACCGCACGCGACGTCGGCGCGGACGGCATCATCCTGTCCAATCATGGCGGCCGCCAACTCGACGGTGCGGTGTCGCCGATGCGTATTCTGCGCGACGTCGTGACCGCTCTCGAGCCTGCGTTTCCGGTAATGCTCGACGGCGGCTTCCGACGCGGTGCGGACGTTCTAAAAGCCATTGCGCTGGGGGCGCGGATGGTGTTCGTCGGCCGACCTTTCAACTATGCGATGGCCGTTGCCGGCGAAGCGGGCGTCGCGCATGCGATCCGGCTGTTGCAAGAAGAAGTCGATCGCGACATGGCGATGCTCGGAGCGCGTACGTGCCGGGAGCTGCATCCCGGGTTGATCGTCCGCAAACGCTGAGAGACGCGCGTGCCGCGCGGCGGCGCTCGAGCGTTGACGTTGACGGTTCCCGAACGCCCTCACGTGCACATTGCCTACCCCTTGCCGGTCGGTCGGCGTCGTCCGGCCTTGACTGTCCCGTGCGTTCGCGCCGCGCCGTCGGGTTCCCTCGACTGCATCTGCGACAACAGGCGCGCCGCGTTGGCGCTGCAATCGATTTCGTCGGGCTTGCCCTGGATCTCGGCCATCAAGGACACGAGATGAGCCTTGTTCCGTGCCAGCTTGATCTGCATGGCGTCGATGTCCCGCACCTTGTGACGGAGAGCTTCGAGCAGCGCACCGCGCTGCCACTGCCCAAGATCGGGTGGCAGCAACATGCGAATCTCGTCCAGGCTGAAACCGGCCTTCTGCGCGGTCGCGACGAGGCCGAGCACTACCACGGCGTCCGGCGAATAGACGCGATAGCCGTTTGGTTGCCGCCGGACCGCCGTCAACAGGCCGATGCGTTCGTAGAAGCGGATGCGCGACGGCGTCAGGCCGGTGCGCTCGGCCAGATCGCCTATCTTCATGTCGTGAATGTGACAGTGTCTAGCCGGGTGGGCATGTTCAAGATCACCTGCGCATCCTTGACGACGTCCATGCGAAGCACCGTGGACGCCCCGAGTCCGTCGAGCAGCTGGCTCAGCGGCCCACCGTGCCGCGCCAGCCGGACGTCGCGCGGCAAGAGGCGCTGCGCGAACGACAGCATGTTGGTTTGCACGCGCGTCTGGTGCCACTCGCCGTCAATCTGGTTGACCATGGTCGCCGTCGCCATATGGGACTGCGATGGAACATCGCGCAACACCGGAAGCGGCGCACGCAGCGTCAGATCCGCTTTGCCGCCGGGGCCGGCGATGCTGGCCCTGACGTCGGCGCCGATGCTCACGCCGATCTCCGTGCGCCATTTCGGCAATTGATACCCATAGAGACCGCGCACCCGCGCGATTTCGGTCGTCACCGGCAGCGCGAGAACATGCGCGTGGAAGCTGCGGCGCCGCATGGAATCGAGCAGCTCCAGTGCATGCGGGCCGCGCGCGCCCGGCCGGCGGACGACCACCGCGACCGAGACTTCGTCGTAGGGGTCGTTATCGCAAACGGCATACGAGAAGAAGGTCAACGCCACCAGTCCGCGGCCGGGATAGGCGCGCAGCGGCTCGAGCGGCATCGGCAACATTGCCCGCAATCGATCGGCAGGCGCCAGGAACAGCAACTGCACGTGACTGGAGCGGTAGTAGAAGTTCGGCGCCCAGGTCGGCCCGACCGTGGACGCGACGAGCCGCTTCGGGATCCTGCGAAAAAAGTCGATATTCCCTGCAGCAGGATCGCGCGCCACTTCGTCGAGGTCCGGGTTCATCCGGTAACGGTCGTAGTAGCCTCCGGCAGGCACCTCGACCTTGTGCGCGCCAAACTCGACCTGCGTAAACCGCTTGTCCATATTCATTGACCCTTCTCCGTGATTGAACCGGCAGGTGGGCCTCGAGCGGCATACCGATCAACAGCCGGCAATGGTCACTCTAAGATTGAATATGACTTTAAGGTCAAGCACTTCGCAACGACGGGGAATGTATCGAGGCGATTCGCCGATGTCGCGCCGCCTGATTCATGCGAATCCCGAACGGAACCGTGCGACGAGGCGTCGGGCATCCTGCGTTGGGTCCACTCCCTGACGGATTTGAGCCGACGTCCTCGTCCACGCTGTGAAAGCGAGCACACTGCTCGGACGGCATGCTTTTGCCGTCGACGCAGATCAGCCGGCAGTGCCGCCGTGAAGTGGGCCTGCATCGGGCGCAATTCCCGCTGCGCGCAGGCGGTCGGCCACGCGCTTCTATTGTTTGCGCGAGCGATGCCGTCCGGCTTGTCCTCGATGCTCTCGATCGCGATCACGAGCTGCGCACGGCTCTGGTCGAGACGCTCGCCGATTCTCACGCGACACGCCAAAAAACTGTTGACATTAACGTTGACTTTAATCCTAAAGTTGCCCGGTAAGGACATGGCGAAGCGCGACCGACTGGAGGTGAGCAGTCGTACGCGGCCGACCGCCCATTTCAAATTGTCTCAACAAAGGGAGCGCAATGTCTCATCCAGGTCCAAGCGAATGGTGACGCGGACCTGCGCATCGCCGGCAACGTGTCTGGATGCCTGCTCGATCGTTGCGTTGCCGTCTCGTCCATCACCCTCACCCAAGGAGCCGCCTATTACCGAGCAGCAACGATCGCCGTATACGTCACGGGTTGTCAATCTGAATATCGAAAAGGAGTGCTGACATGGGATATGTCACAACGAAGGATGGCGTTCAGATCTTCTACAAGGACTGGGGGCCGCGCGACGCACCGGTCATCTTCTTCCATCACGGTTGGCCGCTCAGTGCGGATGACTGGGACGCCCAGATGCTCTTTTTCCTGTCGCACGGGTACCGCGTCATCGCGCACGATCGCCGCGGCCACGGACGCTCCAGCCAGGTTTGGGACGGCCACGACATGGATCACTACGCCGACGACGTGGCGGCAGTAGTCGACCATCTCGGCGTGCAAGGCGCCGTTCACGTCGGCCACTCCACCGGCGGCGGTGAAGTCATCCACTACGTCGCCCGACATGGCGAAGATCGCGTGTCGAAGGCCGTACTGATCAGTGCCGTGCCGCCGCTGATGGTCAAGACCGACCAAAACCCCGGCGGCCTGCCGAAGGACGTGTTCGACAACCTGCAGGCGCAACTGGCCGCGAACCGCGCCCAGTTTTACTACGACGTTCCGGCGGGCCCGTTCTACGGCTACAACCGTGCCGGCGCGCAACCCTCGCAGGGTGTGATCTGGAACTGGTGGCGCCAGGGCATGATGGGCAGTGCCAAGGCGCATTACGACGGCATCGTCGCCTTCTCCCAGACCGACTTTACCGAGGACCTGAAGAGCACCACGATTCCCGTGCTCGTGATGCATGGCGATGACGATCAGATCGTCCCCTATGCCGATTCCGGCGTGCTGTCGGCGAAGCTCGCCAGAAACAGCACGTTGAAGATCTACAAGGGCTTCCCGCACGGCATGCCGACGTCCAACGCGGAGACTATCAACGCCGATCTGCTCGCGTTCGTGCGAGGATAAGCGCCACGGGTGCCGGGGCTCGGCCCACGGCACCCGCGACCTGGCCGGGCGTGCGCTCCAGGGCGCGAAGCGGTTTTCGTCCGCGGTGGCGCCGCATGCGTGCAGACGCCACACCGCTCGGCTGCATCGGTTTCGCGGATCGGCAACGGCCGATACGACGTTGCGCTGCCGATCCGGCTTCATCCCTCTACTGCCCCGGCGCTGTGCCGACCGGGCATTGGCGTCCCGACTCGCCTCAGCGCGCCGTGCGCTGCCGCTTCGTACAGCAGGCCTCAAGTCACTCAATAAGGATTGCCGGCGATTGATTGCGCAATCAGAGCGATTCGACCGGCATGCCGTCCATCGACGCGATTACGTGTCGCCGAGGCCGTCATCGATATGCCGAACACCGCGCATCGCTCTGCGTCGCGTCGGGCCTCCGCCGCGTACGCTGCCGAACTCACGCGCGACAACGACTCACCGCTTGACCTTGAAGTTGCCTTCAAGGTTAGCCTCTTGCCTGTCGTCATTTGGCGCAAAGTCGCAAAGGCAAAGGGTATGCAAACGATATTAGGGGCCAACGGTCAGATCGCCACGGAACTGGCCCGGGAACTGCGGCGTATCGACACGGCAGATATACGTCTCGTCAGCCGCAATCCGCGCAAGGTCAATGACACCGATACGCTGGTGTCGGCCAATCTGCTCGATGCGCGCCAGACCGCGCAGGCGGTGAAAGGCAGCGACATCGTCTACTTCACGGCGGGCCTGCCGCCCGACACCGTGCTGTGGGAAACGCAGTTTCCGGTCATGTTGAAGAACGCACTCGATGCGTGCCGAGCGGAAGGCGCCAAGTTCGCCTACTTCGACAACACCTACATGTACCCGCAGGACGACCGGCCGCAAACGGAATCGACACAGTTCGCGCCGGTCGGCCGCAAGGGCAAAGTGCGCGCGGCGATGGCGTCGATGGTCCTCGATGAGATGGCGCGCGGCGACATTCCCGTCCTGATCGGCCGTGCACCCGAGTTCTACGGTCCCGGCAAGACCCAGAGCTTCACGAATGCACTGATCATCGACAAGCTGAAAGCCGGCAAGAAACCGAAAGTGCCGTTGCGCGACGACACGCGCCGCACGCTGATCTGGACGCCCGACGCGAGTCGCGCGCTCGCGACGCTCGGCAACACGCCGGACGCGTTCGGACAGACCTGGCATCTGCCGTGCTGCGACGATCGCCCGACATATCGGGAGTTCGTCGAGATGGCAAGCCGCGCATTCGGACAAAAGGCCGCTTATGCGATCGTCGGGAAATGGGCCTTCCGGATCGCGGGTCTCTTCTCGCCGCAAGTACGTGAAATCGAGGAGCTGCTGCCGCGCTACGAGCAGGACAACCTCTTTGACTCCACGAAGTTCAAGCGCCGATTCCCGCGCTTCGAGGTGACCACGTACCGGCAAGGTCTCGAGCGCATTCGGCACGAGTCGTAGGCATGTGCAATCTGCCGCCTGCCGAGCCGAGCCGGCTCAGACGGCGGCAACGCACCATGGGAAGCCGCGGCGTCCTTCCACCGGCACCGTCGGCTTGATGAAACAGGCCGGCTTCGCGCCGACCTTTTTTCATTTCACGCTGCGCCCGCACCGGGCCTCAAGCACCTCCCGCAGACTGCCCGCGTCCCTGGAGCAGATCGGCCATATCGTCGGCATGCTCCTCCTCGACCGCGAGAATTTCCTCGAACAGCCGGCGCGTGGTCACATCCTTCTCGCCGAGGTATCGGATGATCTCCCGATACGTATCGATCGCGATCCGCTCGGCCACCAGGTTCTCGGCAATCATGCTGGTCAGGTCGGTGCCCTCCTTGTACTCCGAATGCGCGCGCGTTTTCAGGCCGTCCGGCGCAAAGTCGGGCTCGCCGCCGAGCTGCACGATGCGCTCCGCGATGCGGTCGGCATGCTCCTGCTCTTCGGTCGCGTGCTGCGCGAATTCCTGCGCGACGGCCTCCGAATTGATGCCTCTCGCCATGAAGTAATGCCGCTTGTAGCGCAGGGTGCAGACGATCTCGGTCGCGAGCGCGTCATTGAGCAGCTTCAGCACCGTGGTGCGATCCGCGCCGTACGTTTGCGTGACCGGGCCGTCCGCCATGTGCTTGCGCGCATCTTCGCGAATTTTTTTCAGATCCAGCACGAACGAACCGCCCGATTCGGGTGCGGCCTCGTGGGTTGCAGCTGACTTCGTCATCGATCTGCTCCTCTATTCGGTAGGGAAATCTGTCACTCGCTTCGCCCAGCGACTGAGCTAGATAGCGCCGCGGACACGACCGTCCACGGGATGTCGCGGCCCGAGTGCGGCCCCTGCCTCCAGGCAGCGCGCCATTCCGCTCGCCGTCGGCGGTAAAGCAAGCGTCGAGCGAGCAAGTTCCGAGCCTGCCCGTCGAGACGGAGCGGCCGGTTCGCGGTACGGCGATTGCTGTCTTGCTGCCGACCCGGCCCGCGCGGGGCCGGACCGTGAACTCCGAAGACTTCCGCCATGGCCCTATCGAATGCGTCCGGCAGGACGATCGCCAGCGTGATCGGCAAAGTCGTTGCGTGGCTCGTCGCGGTGCTGATCATTCTGCTCGCGGCGATCGCGCTGTTCATTTTCACGTTCGACTGGAATCGCGCGCGGCCGCTGATCGACGACAAGGTCAGCGCCGCGATCGGGCGCCCGTTCACGATCAACGGCGACCTGACCGTACGCTGGCATCGCGCCGCCGGCGAAACCGGCTGGCGCGCGTGGGTGCTGTGGCCGACTTTTGCCGCGCGCAACATCACGATCGCGAACCCGGACTGGGCAAAGCAGCGATACTTCGCCACGCTCGAGCAAATCGACTTCCAGGTGAAGATGCTGCCGCTGCTCACGCACGACATCGTGATTCCTACCATCAATCTCGTCGGCCCCTCCGTCGATCTCGAGCGGCTCGCCGACGGTCGAAACAACTGGACCTTCAAGTTCAAGTCGTCCGCGCATCCGCTGGCGTGGAAGCTCGACCTGCACGACATCCGGCTCGACAAGGGCAACATAGCACTGTCCGACCAGCAACAAGGCCTGGTGATGCAAGTGACGGTCAACACGCTCGGGCAGGCGATTCCGATCGGCGAAGTCCTCAAGCAGCAGGAAAACAAATCCCGCAGCGCGTCGGCCGAGACAGTCGGCAAGCGCGGCGCGCAACAGTTGAGCAAGCAGGCGCGGACGGCGGCTTCGGCCACATCCGCTACATCGGGCGCATCGGCAGCGCCCGCCGCACCTGCAAGCGTGGCTTCGGGCGGCAAGCCGGTGGCAAGCGGAGCGGCCCCCGCCTCGCCGCAAACGAACGAACCGCAATACGGCATCGGCTGGACGGCGACCGGCAGCTACCACCATTCGCCGCTGTCGGGCAGCGGCAAGCTCGGCGGCGTGCTCGCGCTGCAGGACGCGTCGCGGCCGGTGCCGGTACAAGCCGATGTCAAGGCGGGCGACTTGCACGTGGCGTTGGTCGGCACCGTCACCGACCCCGCGCACCTCGCTGCCGTCGATTTGCGCCTGTGGCTGCAAGGCTCGAGTCTCGATCGCCTCTATCAATTGACGGGCATCACGCTTCCCAAGACCCCTCCCTACGCCACCGAGGGCCACCTGATCGGCAACATCCAACCGGGCAACAGCGTGTTCCGTTATGAAAAATTTTCAAGCCGCGTGGGCGGCAGCGATCTGAGCGGCACGCTCGTCTATACGCAGCGTAAGCCGCGGCCGCTGCTCAAGGGCGACGTGGTCTCGAACCTGCTGCAGTTCAAGGATCTGGCGCCGGTGGTGGGCGCCGACAGCAACGCGAGCAAGGCAAAGCGCGGCGACACGGCGCGCCAGCCGGCGAACAAGGCGCTGCCGGTCGAAGGCTTCCGGACGGAGCGCTGGAGCGCGATCGATGCCGACGTGAAATTCACGGGCCGGCGCATCGTCAAGGACCCCGCGCTGCCCATCACCGATCTGTACACGCACATCGTGATGACCGACGGCGTGCTGTCGCTGCAGCCGCTGAAGTTCGGCGTCGCGGGCGGCTCGATCGCCTCGGACCTCCATCTCGACGGCCGCGAACGGCCGCTCAAGGCGCGCGCCTCGACGCGCGTGCGCGGTCTCAAGCTGAAGCAGTTGCTGCCGACCGTGAAGACGATGCAGAGCGCACTCGGTGAAGTCAATGGCGACGCGCAGTTGTCGGCGACCGGCAACACGCCGGCCGCGCTCGCCGCAAGCTCCAACGGCGAGGTGAAGCTGCTCGTCACCGACGGCACGCTCAGCCGTCTGCTGATGGAAGCCGCAGGGCTCAACGTCGCGAACGTCGTCTACGAAAAGATGTATGGCAATCGCAATGTGCATATCAACTGTGCGGCCGCCGATTTCGTCGTCACGGACGGCGTGCTCGATTCGCATGCGTTCGCGCTCGATACCGACGACGCCGTCATCAACGTCGACGGCAAGGTCGACATGAAGAACGAGACGATGAATCTCGGCATCCATCCGCACACGAAAGGCTTCCGCATTTTTTCGCTGCGCTCGCCGCTCTATGTCAAAGGCACCTTCAAGAATCCGCACGTCGGCGTGAACGCGACGGCCCTCGCCGTGCGCGGCGGCGCGATGGTCGGCCTCGGTCTGATCAATCCGTTCGCCGCGCTGATTCCGTTGATTGCACCGAGCAACCACAAACCGCTGCCATGCCAGCAGCTGATCGCGGCAATGCAGTCGCAGCAGCCGAGCGCGCCGCCGCCCGGTCAGCGCAAGAAATCGAAAGGCCTGCGCCTGCCGCCCGGCACGCCGGTGTCGGACGCAGCCCATCCGTCCGGCCCGACGCTGCCGTTGCCCAAGGCGACGCATTGATTCCGCGGACCGCGATCCGCGTCGCGCCGTCGCGCGGATGGAATCCGGAACGACATAAGTTCGTCGCCAGGCACGATCGTTGCATCGTCGGGATGACGATGCGCGCGCTGCCGGCTGCCGATCCGTGGCAGTAGCCGGCGTGGCGATCGCTCGGCGGCCGGACCGTGCCGCCCGTCATCCTCGCATTACGCGTCGCCGCGAGCACCGGCCCCCAATCGTCGTCGATCGAGTCGGACTGCCTGCGCGACATCGCCGGATCGTTGCCGGCCACCGTGTCATGAGGAAACTGGAACAGCAACGCAGGAACGGCCGAAGGGCCCCCTTCAGGCCGGCGCGCAGCGACGCCGGCCCCCGCGGCCACAAGATAGCGCCGGCCGCCGTGCCGGGTTTGAAGACGTTGACCTCGCTGGCGACGGGCGTCGTCATGGTCTGCGCGATGTATTTCGGGCGGACGGTGCTGATCCCGATCACGCTCGCCGTGCTGCTGAGCCTCCTGCTGGCACCGCTCGTGGACCTGTTGCGGCGGCTGCGTCTCGGCGAGCTCGTCTCGGTGCTGGTCGCGGTCTGGCTGGCCTTGTCGGTGCTGACGGCATTCGGTTTTCTGATCGGCGCGCAATTGGCGGAACTGGCGTCCGACTTGCCGCGCTATCAAGTCGCGATCGAACGCCGAGTCGACAATATCCAGCAAACGGTCGTGGTCCACGCGGATGCGGTCCTCACACGGACCATCGACGCGCTCAAGCGCGTGGCGCCCGTGCGCGAGGAGCACACGTCCGACACCAGGCCTGCCGGCCCGGCGGACAAAGCGCCGTTGCCCGTCGAGGTCCACGAGCCGTCGCCTTCGCCGCTGCAGCTCGCACAAGGATTTCTTTCGCCGGTCGTCAGCCCGCTCGCGACGATCGGCATCGTGATCGTGACCGCGATCTTCATCCTGCTGCAGCGCGCCGACCTGCGCGAACGCCTGATTCGACTTGCCGGCTCGCACGACATGCACCGCACCACGACGGCAATGAGCGATGCCGCGCGTCGCCTGAGCCGCTACTTTCTCGCGCAGCTGTGCGTCAACGTGTGTGTCGGCGCGGTGTTGAGCCTCGGGCTCGCCGTGATCGGCCTGCCGGGCGCGCTGCTGTTCGGCGTGATTGCGGGGTTGATGCGGTTCGTGCCGTACGTCGGCGTGTGGATCGCCGCGCTGCCGGCCACGATTCTCGCTGCCGCCATGAGCCCCGGCTGGTCGATGATCGTGACGATACTGGTGCTCTTCTCCGTGACCGAAGTGGCCGCCGGCCAGTTTCTCGAACCGCTCGTCTACGGTCACAGCACCGGCCTTTCGCCGATCGCGGTGATCGTCGCGGCGATTTTCTGGAGCTGGCTGTGGGGCGCGGTCGGTCTCGTGCTCTCCACACCGCTTACGCTCTGCCTCGTGATTCTGGGGCGCTATGTCAGCGGACTCGAATTCCTCGACGTGCTGTTCGGCGACAGACCGGCGTTGACGCCGGGCGAGCGCTTCTATCAACGTCTGCTGACCGGCGATCGAGAACGGGCATTGGCGCAGGCCGACACGCTGCTGAAGAAACGCTCGCTTTGCGCGTACTACGACGCCGTTGCGCTCGAGGGTCTTCGTCAGGCACGAATCGACCTGCTGCGCGGCGTCGTCTCGCCGAAGCAATTGCGGCGCATCCGCGAAACGGTGCTGGACCTCGTACATAGCCTCGAGCCCGACAGCGATTCCACGCCGACGCCGCCGTCCGCATCGCCGTTGTCGGCCGACGAAGGCACGCCCGATCGCGTGCCGTCGGTGCTTTGCATTTCGGGCAGCGGCAAGCTGGACGATGTCGTCGCCACCATCGCCGTACGTCTGCTGCGCCAGCGCGGGCTGCATGCCGAAAGCGCCGGTTGCGACCGCTTTCCAAGGAGCGGCTTTCGCGACCCGCGCCTGTCCGGCGCGGCCGTGATCGCCGTGATCTCGCTCGACGCCGTCGATGCGCCGCCGTACCTGCGCGATCTGATACGCCGGCTGAGCCAGCGCGCGACGACGGCCAGCATCGTCGTCGGCTTGTGTGGACGCGATACCGAGTGCCCGGTGCTTTGGCGGAAGATGGGCGTATCGGCGACGCTGTCGTTCAGCGAACTCGTCGATCGCTGCGTGCTGCTCGCGCAGCGACACGCGGACGGCGGCGAGCCCGCGCGCAGCAACCCCGTCGCACCGAACGCCGGTGCAGTCGTTCACTATCGACGCGACGCATGATGCCGCCCGCAACGCGCCGCCGCCGTCCAGCGCGATACCTCACCTTTCACCTTCCCAGTCGCGCCACTCGACCGAATGCGATTTCAGATACGCCGACACGGTTTCACCGAGCGTCGGCATGAAGTGGTCCTCGCCGATTCGCTCGTATAACCCATACCGTTTCAGGCTGTCCTTGACCGGACCCTTGAGCTCGGCGAAGCAGAGCTGCACGTCCGCATCGTGGAGTTCGCCGTCGAGCCTTGCCAGCATGTCGGCTGCAGTGACGTCGATATCCGTCACCGGCTCGGCCGCGATCGCAACCCACCGCGTGTGCGTGGGCGCCTCGCGCGCCGCCGTCAACACGCGTTCGTGAAAGATTTCCGCATTCGCGAAGAACAACGGCGCATCCCAGCGCAGCAGAACCAGTCCGGGGATGCGCCGCGCGTCCGGATGGCGCGCGATGTCGTGATAGCCCTTCACACCGTCGCGCCGGCCGAGCACCGCTGAATAAGGGCGCCACGCGCGCCACAGGAAGGCCAGCACGGCGAGCCCGAGTGCGATGCCCACGCCGGCCACGACACCCCACACCACGACGCCGGCAAAGCACGCGAGCGACTGCACGAATTCCGGACGACGCAGCCGATAGAGCCGCCGCAGGCCGGTGATTTCGATCAACGACAGCGACGCGGCGACGACTACGGCGCCAAGGGTTGCTTGCGGCGTATCGCGCAATGCCTGCGGGACGAAAAGCAGCAACGCTGCCACGATGAGCGCGGCGATCAGGCCGCACGCCTGACTCTTCGCGCCTGCGCCCTCGGCGACCGGCGTGCGCGATCCGCTGGCCGCGACCGCAAAGCCCTGGAACAGACCGGCCGCAATATTGGCGATGCCGAGCGCCACGAATTCGCGATTGCGGTTGACGCGCTCCCCGTTGCGCAACCCGTATATCTGCGACAGCATGCTGAGGTCCGTCAAGGACACCAACGCGATGGCGGCGGCACTCGCCGGTAGTGCAAGCCATTCGTTCCACGCAAGCGCCGGAAATTCGGGCATCGGCAGCCCGCGCGGCAAGGTGCCTACCACGCCGATACCGGCGCGCGCCGCCAGATCGAAATAGGCGGCAGCGACGGTCGCGACGACCACGGCGACCAGCACCCCCGGCATTCTCGGCATCCGGCGTTTGAACGCGAGGATCACGGCAAGCGAAAGCACACCGATCGACAAGGCCGCGAGGTTCGTTTTGCCGGCAGCAACGGCCGTTGCCAGCTCGCGCAGTTGCTGCGGGATCGCCGCTTCGTGCACCGTCAGACCGAGCAGCTTCGGCAGCTGGCTGACGATGATCGTGACGACGATGCCGTTCAGATAGCCGTAGCGGATCGGCATGGAGAGCAGATCGGTGATAAAGCCGAGCCGGAACAGGCCGACGGCCAGACAGAGCGCGCCGGAGAGCAACGCGAGCGCGCCTGCGAGCGCAGCCGCATGCGCGGCATTGCCGTCCGCAAGCGGCACGACGCTCGCCGCGATCAGCGCAATCAGCGCGGAATCGGGCCCGAGCACGAGGACGCGGCTCGGCCCGAACACCGCGTAGGCGACCAGCGCGGCAATCGACGCATAGAGCCCCGACGCGGCGGAAAGGCCGGACGCGATCGCGTAGGCCATGCCGGCCGGCACCAGCACGGCGCTGAGGGTCGCGCCCGCGATTGCGTCGCCCGGCAGCCATGCGATCCGGTACGTGCCGATCCACGCGATACCGGGCACGTAGCGCGCGACTTCCCTGCCGAGCCGTACGACGCCGACCTTAGCGATCCGTCCGCTCCCGCGGAATGCGGCACGGCCGTGGGTTTTCGGATCTCGTCGTTCCATGGCGACTACGGGTCGTTCCGGACGCCCGTGCGCAGCAAGTCCCATACCTGGCTGCCGCGCGGCGCGCTGACGTCGCGCCTGTTGCGTATGCCCGCGCGCCGATTACGGCAGCTTCGATTTGTACGTTTTTCTCGCCCGGGCGCAAATGTATCCGCCCGTGCCGCGGCGCGCTGCGACGCGACGCAACCGGACACGAGGCCTTGGGCGCGCGCATCGTCATAGTCAAAGCCGCGCGCGGCCGCTCGACGGTGCGAAAAATGCTCGCGTGTGTCGATCGGATCGGCCTGATACCGCATGGCCGCTATCCATGAAGCGAATGCGTCGGAACGACGACACGCGAGGGAGCGTAATGGAAAGGGAACTGAAGCTGCTGGTCGACCGTGAGCACGTCGACCGCATCCGCGAATCGCCTCTGTTCGCGGACAGCAAGCACACCGATTTGACGGTGACGCCGCTGATCAGCACCTACTACGACACATCGGAATTCGCGTTTCGTCGGTGCAATGCATCGCTGCGCGTGCGAACGCAAGGCGACAAAACCGTCCAGACCATCAAGATCGACGGCGCGACATCGGCGGGCCTATACGAACGCGACGAATTCGAAATGCCGGTAGAAGGCGCTGCGCCGGATCTGAGCTTGTTCAACGACTCGATCCGCGCCGACAGCGACCTCGGCAAGCTGATTCGCGACGAACGCACCGCGACGGACCTCGGGCCGCGCTTCGTCACGAAGATTCGCCGCACGCTGCTACCGTTGCGCGCGCAACCGGGCGAGGAAATCGAGTTTGCGATCGACGAAGGCACGATCGAAACCGAAACGGATTCGGCATCCGTCGTCGCCGTCGAAATGGAACTGAAGCAAGGCCGCGCCGAGCGTCTTTATCAAATTGCGCTCGAACTGCTCGCAACGGTGCCGCTGCGCTTCGACCCGATGAGCAAGGCCGATCGCGGCTATGAAATGCTGCTGCAACACCATCAGCCGCCGGTGAAGGCGAAGCCCGTGACGCTTCGCAAGCGGGACAGCATCGAAGACGCCTTCCGCACGATCGCGCACAACTGCCTCGAGCAGGTTCACGCGAACGAGCGCGGTGTCGTGTCCGGTCACGACCCGTCGAGCGTGCACCAGATGCGCGTCGGCTTGCGGCGCCTGCGTTCGGCGCTCGATCTGTTCGACAAGATCATCCCCGCCTATCCGGGGCTTCAGGACGAACTTCGCTGGATCGCGTCGGAGCTCGGCGAGGCGCGCGACTGGGAGGTCCTCGCCCGCTCGACGCTCAGCCAGGCACTCGCGCAGACCGAGAAAGAGCAGGAACGCCGGGCGGTGGAGCGCGCGTGCAAGCGCGTGGCGACGGAAAAGCGCGCCCGTGCAGCCGCGGCCGTGCAGTCCGTCCGCTACACGCGACTGATCCTGGAACTGACTTTGTGGCTCGACGGCGCACGCTGGCATGACGACATGTCGAGGCAGGCGTCCGAGGCCGTGCAGAAACCCGTGAAGCGGCTGGCATCCGACATCCTGCGCCGCCGACACAAAAAATTGCTGAAGCGCGGCCGAGGGCTGGCCGATCTCGACGATCGTCGCCGCCATCGTGCGCGTATCGCGGCGAAAAAACTTCGGTATGCGACCGAATTCTTTGCGTCGCTGTTTCCGAAGTCGGCGGTGAAGCACTATGTGGCGACGTTGAGCGAGCTCCAGGACGATCTGGGCTGGCGCAACGATGCCGTCGTCGCCCCTCGTCTGCTCGATTCGCTGCCGCATGACGCCGCCGACACCGTAGCGGGGGCCGCTTTCGTACGCGGGTTCTGGGCTTCGCGCGCGGCCGCCGATTACGTCCAGATGAAAAAATTGTGGAAACGCTTCAGACGCCTGTCTCCGTCTCAATAGCGCGCAAGCGGCGGCCGTGTCGTAGGCGCCGAGCCGCTGCGACGACGGGGGCTCGCGCGACATGCCATGCCGCGCGAACACACAGGGCTATGCGCAGCGTGGACGGTCGGCGGTCCGTCGACGTTGAATTCGACGGACCACCGCCGCGCCTGCCCGTGCTTTAACGGTGATGCGCACGTGCCGCGCGTGTCTGGGCTGCCTTCTTTGCGGCTGCCGAGCGGCCTGCCGCCCCTTTGGTCTGCGCGGCCTTCTTCGCGGCGGCGGAACGGCTCGCGGCCGGACGACGCGCGGCAGCACTCTTCGCCTGCTTCGACATTGCGGCTGACGACGCGCCCTCCTTGCTCTCGCGCTTCAACACGGCGGTCGTCGTGCGCGAGCGTTTCGCTTTCGATTCGGTGCTGGCGCCGGTTTTTTTCTTGCCGTGACCGGCGGCGGTGTCCCGTGCCGCCTTCTTGCGCGTCGCTTCACTCGTCTTGCCCTTCGCGGGCGGCTTCAGATCGACGCCCGCGCGCCGTGCTTCCGACAAGCCGATGGCCACGGCCTGCTTCGCCGAACGCACCCCGTGCTTGCCGCTGCGTACGCGGTCGATCTCCTCCTTGACGAACTCGCCGGCTTGCGTGCTCAGCGACTTGCCGGCGCGTTTGTCGGCGCGTGCTCGCTGGATCGCTCTCTGTTCGGGCATGGTCACTCTCCTTGACAAAGGTGTGGCCGTTCCTGCGAGCAACCGACGTGCCCGCCGCTTATGCCCATCGGTCGAATCGATAGCAGAATTTATCGGTTCTCGTCCGTGCTCGGCGTTGGTACGTTAGCCGGCTCGCTTCAATGCAACGAACCCGACAAGGAGCACGCTTCATGACGTCGATGAACCGCCGCGCATTCGCGCGCGCGATGCTGGCCGCCGGCCTGACTGCCGCGGGTGTCCGCGCCCGCGCCGACGATGCGCCCACCGCGCTGCGCATCGGATACCAGAAATCGTCGACGCTGATCACGCTGCTCAAGACGCGCGGCACGCTCGAACAGGCGCTCGCGCCGCTCGGCATGCGCGTGTCGTGGCATGAATTCGCGAGCGGGCTGCCGCTGACCGAGGCGCTCAACGTCGGCGCCGTCGATTTCAGCGCGGACGTGGCCGACACGGTGCCGGTCTTCGCACAGGCCGCGCACGCGCGCTTCGTGTATGTCGCGCAGGAAGCGCCGTCGCCGAAGGCACAGGCGATCGTCGTCAAGCGGGACGGCGCGCTGCGCACGCTCGCCGACCTCAAGGGCCAGCGCATCGCCGTGACGAAGGCGGCCGGCAGCCACTATCTGCTGCTCGCCGCGCTCGCGCGCGCGAAGCTCGCGCCCGCCGATGCTGCGATCCACTACCTCACGCCTGCGGACGGCCGGGCCGCATTCGAGCGCGGCAGCGTCGATGCGTGGATCACGTGGGATCCCTATGTCGCGTCGGTGGACCGGAATGCCGACGTGCGGATTCTCGCCGACGGCGACGGGCTCGCGTCTTACCAGCGCTACTACCTGGCGTCGAGCAGTTTTGCCGCGGCCCGCCCTGATGTCGTGCAGATCCTGTTCGACCGGCTGTCGCAGGCCGGCACATGGTTGCGTGCGCATCAGCCGGAAGCGGCGAATACGCTCGCGCCGATCTGGGGGCTCGACGCCGCGACGATCGAGCGCGCCAACGCACGACGCAGCTACCTGGTGCGCGAGGTGCTGCGGCCGAACTTCGGCGAGCAGCAGAAGATCGCCGACACCTTTCGCGCTGCCGGACTGCTGCCGGCGCGCGTCGATACCGGGCAGGCACTGCGCTGGAATTTCGCCGCGAAGCGGGCGGAGCCGATCGGTGCGTGAGCGCCGGCGCGGAGGGGCGCGACAATTTCGTGCGCTTTGATGAAATTATGTTGACAGACGTTTCAGACACGCTAGAATAGCGGTCTTTCGCGATGCAGCACCCAGCGAAACGTGCCCAGGTGGCGGAATTGGT
>NZ_KV786661.1:10854-12049 GCF_001806955.1 Burkholderia sp. HMSC10F09 | reverse complement strand
CCTCGCGCGGCGAGCGTGCCGCCGTCGCGCCCGCGCGCACCGCGGCGTCGACCGCGTGCGCGTCGAGGTCGAATACCGTCAGCGCGTGCCCGGCGCGCAGCAGATTGGCGGCCATGGGGCCGCCCATGTTGCCGAGCCCGATGAATGCGATGTCCATGCGGCCTCCGGTCAGCGCAGCGCGATCGTCGTATTGACGCCGCCGGCCGTCGCCTCGTCGTCGAACCAGCGTGCGGTGACGGTCTTCGTCTGCGTGTAGAACTGCACGACCTGCTTGCCGTACGGGCCGAGATCGCCGAGCTTCGAGCCGCGCGAACCGGTGAAGCTGAAGTAGGGCACCGGCACCGGAATCGGGATGTTGATACCGACCTGCCCGATGTCGATCTCGCTCTGGAACTTGCGTGCGGCCGCGCCGCTCTGCGTGAACAGCCCGACGCCGTTGCCGAACGGGTTCGCGTTGACGAGCGCGATCGCGTCGTCGAGCGTGTCGGCTTCGAGCACGACGACGACGGGCCCGAAGATCTCTTCCGTATAGATCGACATGTCGGTCGTCACGCCCGAGAAGATCGTCGGCCCGACGAAATTGCCGTGCTCGTAGCCGGGCACCTTCACGCCGCGCCCGTCGAGTTCGAGTGTCGCGCCGGCCTTCACGCCTTCGTCGATCAGCGCCGCGATGCGCGCATGGGCGGCCTTCGATACGACCGGCCCGACGTCGGTGCCGGGCTCGTGTCCCGCGTTGACCTTCAGCGCCTTCGCCTTCTCGACGAGCTCGGGCAGCCAGTCGCGCGCCGCGCCGACCAGCACGACGACCGACGTCGCCATGCAGCGCTGGCCGGCCGCGCCGAAGCCGGCGCCGACGAGCGCGTTGATCGTCTGCTCGCGATGCGCATCGGGCAGCACGACGGCGTGGTTCTTCGCGCCCATCATCGACTGCACGCGCTTGCCGTGCTCGCTGCCGAGGTTGTACACGTGCGTGCCGACGCGCGTCGAGCCGACGAACGAGATCGCCTTCACGTCGGGATGCGTGCACAGACGATCGACCGCGGTCTTGCCGCCGTGCACGACGTTCAGCACGCCCGGCGGCACGCCGGCCTCGAGCGCGAGCTCGACGAGCTGCATCGTCGACAGCGGATCCTGCTCGGACGGCTTCAGCACGAACGTGTTGCCACAGACGATCGCCATCGGAAACATCCAGAGC
>NZ_KV786661.1:9315-10834 GCF_001806955.1 Burkholderia sp. HMSC10F09 | reverse complement strand
CATCGGAAACATCCAGAGCGGAATCATCGCAGGGAAGTTGAACGGCGTGATGCCCGCGCAGACGCCGATCGGCTGACGCAGCGTGTACGTATCGACGCCGCCGGCGACGTTCTCCGCGAATTCGCCGAGCTGCAGCGTGCCGATCGAACACGCATGCTCGATCACTTCGAGGCCACGGAAAATGTCGCCCTGCGCGTCGGGCAGCGTCTTGCCCTGTTCGGCGGTCAGCGTCTGCGCGATGCGTTCGAGATGGCGGCGCACGAGATCCTGAAACTTCAGCATGATCCGCACGCGCGTGCCGATCGGCGTCGTCTTCCAGGTGTGGAACGCGCGCTGCGCGGCGGCGATGGCCGCATCGATCTCGTCGAGCGTCGCGTACGGCACGCGGCCGATCACCTGCTGCGTGGCGGGGTTCACGATGTCGCCCCATTCGGTGCTGCGCGAATCGACGAACGAGCCGTCGATCAGCAGCTTGGCGGTGGGCAACGCGAGGGCGGTCTGGGGAACTGCAGCGTTCATGGAAGTCTCCGGAAGAACGGGGTGAGGAAGAAGCAGGGCGGCCGCGCCCGCCGCGCGCAGCGTGGCGCGCGGACGCGGAACGTGGAGGGAAGCCGGCGCGGCCGGCGTGTCAGCGGCGTGCGGGACGCATCAGCGCCGTGCACACGAGCGCGAACACGCCGAAGCCGACGAGATACGCGATGACGTAGTGCGGCTGACCGCCGCCGGCCTTGAGCAGCGAGGTCGCGATCATCGGCGCGAAGCCGCCGCCGATCACGCCGGCGAGCTGGACCGACAGCGAGATGCCGCTGTAGCGGATTTCGGCGGGGAACTGCTGCGCGAACAGCAGCGATTCGGGTGCGTACAGAATCGGAAACACGACGCCGAGGCCCAGCACGATCGCCCACCACGCGAGCGAGGTCTGCTGCGTGCCGAGCATCATGAAGAACGGTGCGGCGAACACGCACATCAGCACGAGCCCGATCGCGAACATCCGGCGCTGGCCGATCAGGTCGCTCAGATGGCCGCACAGCGGCATCGTGACGAGCGACAGCAGCGCGCCGGCCGTGATCGCGTGCAGCATCTCGGCCTTCGGTAGATGGAGCTGCTGCGTCGCATACGACAGCGCGAACGTGACGACCATGTAGAACCACGTGTTCTCGGCCGCACGCGCACCGACGATCGTCAGCACTTCACGCGGATGGCGGCGCAGCGCGGCCGTCACCGGCGACTTCTCGGCCTTGCCCTGGCGCTGCATCTTCTCGAAGTCCGGCGATTCCGGCACCTTCGCGCGGATGAACCAGCCGAGGCCGACCAGCGCGATGCTCGCGAGGAACGGCACGCGCCAGCCCCACGACAGCATGTCGGCTTCCGGCAGCGCGGCGACCGCGGCCATCGCGAGCGACGAGAGGATCAGGCCGAGCCCGACGCCCGTCTGCGGCAGGCTGCCGAACAGCCCCTTGCGGCCCTTCGGCGCATGCTCGACGGCCATCAGCACCGCGCCGCCCCATTCGCCGCCGAC
>NZ_KV786661.1:0-9295 GCF_001806955.1 Burkholderia sp. HMSC10F09 | reverse complement strand
CACCGCGCCGCCCCATTCGCCGCCGACCGCCATCCCCTGCAGGAAGCGCATCGCGATCAGCAGCGCGGCGGCCCAGTAGCCGATGCGGTCGTACGACGGGATCAGCCCGATGATCATGCTCGGCACGCCCATCAGCAGCAGCGTGATCATCAGCATCGACTTGCGGCCGATGCGGTCGCCGAAGTGGCCGAACACGATGCCGCCCATCGGCCGCCCGATGAAGCCGACCGCGAACGTGCCGAACGCGGCGAGCGTACCGACGACCGGGTCGAGCGACGGAAAGAAGATGCGGTTGAATACGAGCGCGGCGGCGGTGCCGTACAGGAAGAAGTCGTACCACTCGATCGTCGTGCCGGCCATGCTGGCCCAGCCGGCCAGCAGATGATGCCGCGCGGTGCGCGCGGGGGCCGGCAGCGCGGCGGTTGCATGCTCGTCGAGCGTGGATCGCGTCTGCATGGTGTCTCCATATTTGGTGTGTGCCGGCGGCTCATGGTCCGCCGGTCACGGTCGAGTATAGTTATGCGCAGATTCGCGATGTACCGACAAAGAAACCGGTTGGATGTGCATGAATGCATATCGCGGCCGGCCCGGAGACACTTCTCATTCGATCCCGCCGATGCGACATCCGACCGAGCCGGTTGCCGGCAAGCTGAACTGGGACGACCTGCGCTTCTTTCTCGAAGTGGCGCGCACGCAGCGGGCGAGCGGTGCCGCGAAGCGGCTCGGCGTCGACTACACGACCGTCGCACGGCGCATCCGCGCACTGGAGGCGTCGCTCGGCACGCTGCTGTTCGACAAGTCGCGCGCGGAGGGCTTCACGCTGACGGCCGAAGGGCAGCGGCTCGTCGCCTATGCGGACGCGATGGAGACGACCGTGCAGTCCGCGTGCGACCAGGTCGCGCATACGGGCGAGGCGTTGTCCGGCCACGTGCGGATCGGATCGACCGAAGGGTTCGGCTGCTTCTTTCTCGCGCCGCAGCTCGCGCGGTTTCGCGCCGCGCATCCGCGCGTGACGGTCGATCTGCTGCCGGTGCCGCATTTCGTCAGTCTCACGAAGCGCGAGGCCGATCTCGCCGTCACGCTCGAGCGGCCGGAGCGCGGCCCTTACGTCTGCACGAAGCTTTGCGACTATCAGTTGCGGCTCTATGCGACGCGCGACTATCTGGCGACCCATCCGCCGATCGCCGGCACCGACGATCTCGCGCGGCATACCTTCATCAGCTACGTCGACGATCTCGCGTTCAGCAGCGAACTGCTGTATCTCGAGCGCGCGGTGCCGGGCGCGACGGCCGGACTGAGAACGACGAGCGTGATCGCGCAGTCCTTCGCGGCGCTGCACGGCGGCGGGCTCGCGATCCTGCCGTGCTTCATCGCGGCCGCGCAGCCGGCGCTCGTGCCGGTGCTGCCGGATGAGGTCGTCGTCACGCGCTGCTTCTGGCTGACCTGCCGCGAGGACTTGCGCAAGTTGCGGCGCGTGACCGCGCTGTGGGACTATCTGCGCGCGGCGGCGGACGCGAATCGTGCGTTGCTGTCGGGTGAGTCGAGCGAGTTGCGGTTCGTCGGGGAGCCGGGCGGTTGAGGGCGGGCGCGTAGCCTGTCGTAGCCCGCGCGCGGCGACGGGCCTCGCACATCGAGCACCACGCGTCCGCGCGCCGCTCAGTCGCCGCAGCCCAACTGCCGCGCCAGCGCGTGCAGATCGTCGACGACGAAATCCCACGCGTCTTCCGGCTGCAGATCCGTTTGCTGGCCGGGCCCGTATTCGGTCGGGCGCCGCACGAACGCGGTCGACAGGCCGACGCGGCGCGCGGCCGCGAGATCGTTGTTGTGCGCGGCCACCATGCAGATCTCGGCCGGCGCGACGCCGAGAATCTCGACCGCTTCGTTGTAGACCTTCGGCGCGGGCTTGTACGCGCGCGCGACTTCGGCGCCGAGGATCGCGTCCCACGGCAGCCCCGCATGCCTGGCGATGTCGACCATCAGCCGGATGTTGCCGTTCGACAGCGGCGCGATGATGAAGCGCTGCTTGAGCCGCGTCAGTGCGTCGACCGAATCGGGCCACGGGTCGAGGCGGTGCCATGCGAGATTCAGCGCGTCGATCGCCGCATCCGGCACGCCGGCGATCCCGTAGCGCTCGATGATGCGCACGAGATTCTCGCGATGCAGGATGTCGAGCCGCACGTACGAACGGCGTCCGCTGCGGATTTCCTCCATCGACGGCACGTATTCGCGCCGCCATGCGTCGGCGAACTCGAACGCGTCGAGCGTCGGCGCGTAACGCTGCAGAAAGACGCCGGCTTCGCGTGCGACGGTGGTTCTCCAGTCGACGATCGTGCCGAACACATCGAACACGAGCGCCTTGATTTCGGTACGGTTCATATGCGGTCCTGTGCGGGCGGGGGATCGGAGCGGGCCGCAGCGCGTCTGGCACGGACGGTCGCGGCCGCTTGCATCGGCATTAGACCATGCCGGCGCGCGGCGCGTATCGCAGCCGCGGTCGCTCGCGGGCGTCAGTGCGACGACACGTACTCGGCATCGGCGAACGCGGGCGGCAACGCGAAGCTTTCGCGCATGCGCTTCGTTTCGGACGCGGGCGTCGCGCCGAACAGCCGCTTGAACTCGCGGCTGAACTGCGACGGGCTCGCGTAGCCGACCGCGTGGCTCGCCGCTTCCGCCGTCAGCCCCTGTCGCACCATCAGCAGCCGCGCCTGATGCAGCCGCGTCGACTTCACGTACTGCATCGGCGACACCTGCGTGACGGCCTTGAAGTGACTGTGGAAGCTCGGCACGCTCATGCCGGCTTCGCGCGCGAGCTGCGCGACGTCGAGCGGCTGCGCGTAGCCGGCATGGATCGCGCGCAGCGCGCGGCCGATCCGGCCGAACTGGCCGCGCATCGCGAGCGCCGCGCGCATCGATGGGCCCTGCGCGCCGGTCAGCACGCGAAAGTAGAGTTCGCGCAGCAGGCCAGGACCGAGCACGGCCGCCTCGAGCGGCCGCGTCAGTGCGTCGAGCAGGCGCAGCACCGATGTGTGCATCGCGTCGTCCATCGGCGTCGACATCATGCTGCGCGGCGCATGCACGGGCGGCGTGCCGCCGGCGCGGTCGATCTGCGCGGCCAGCTCGGCCGCCATCGCGAAATCGAGATGCAGATACAGCGCGAGCAGCGGCCGCGCCGGCGTCGCGTCGGTTTCCATGCTGAACGGCACGGGCACCGAGACGGCCAGATAGTGACGCTCGTCGTAGAGGTAGAGCGCGTCGCCGAAGTAGCCGCGCTTGCGGCCCTGGCAGACGATCACGATGCCCGGGTCGTACAGCACCGGCGTGCGCGCGAGCGCGCGGTCCGAGCGCAGGATGCGCACGCTCGGCAGCGCGGTCAGGTTGTAGCCTTCGCGCGGCGCGAGCGCGGCGGACAGCGCGACGATCCGGTTCCGGCGATCCGGCGAGCGTTCGCCGTCGCGCCGGTCAGCTTGCATTGCGTTCATAGTTTTAGGCAAAAAAAACAGCGGAATTCGCGTTAATCGGCTTCGCGATCGACACTAGTATGCAGGCTTCAATCGATTTTCGGGAGAGACTGCAATGGCATCGAACAAGCTTCTGCTCATCACCGGCGTCAGCAGCGGCTTCGGCCGCGCACTCGCGCAAGCGGCGCTGGAAGCGGGGCATACGGTCGTCGGCACCGTGCGCAGCGAGCAGGCCGCGCGCGATTTCAAAGCGCTGGACGCGCAGCGCGCGATCGCGCGCGTGCTCGACGTGACGGACTTCGACGCGATCGACGGCGTCGTCGCCGACATCGAGCGCACGGTCGGTGCGATCGACGTGCTCGTCAACAACGCGGGCTACGGACACGAAGGCGTGATGGAGGAGTCGCCGCTGTCGGAACTGCGCCGGCAGTTCGACGTGAACGTGTTCGGCGCGGTCGCGATGATGAAGGCCGTGCTGCCGTTCATGCGCATGCGGCGGCGCGGCCATATCGTCAACATCACGTCGATGGGCGGGCACATCACGATGCCGGGGCTGAGCTATTACTGCGGCAGCAAGTTCGCGCTCGAAGGCATTTCGGACGCGCTGCGCCAGGAGGTCGCGCCGCTCGGCATCGCCGTGACGGCCGTCGCGCCCGGCTCGTTCCGTACCGACTGGGCCGGGCGCTCGATGGTGCGCACGCCGCGCTCGATCGCGGACTACGACGGGCTGTTCGATCCGGTCCGCGCGGCACGCGTCGCGCGCAGCGGCAAGCAGCCGGGCGATCCGCACAAGGCCGCGCGCGCGATCCTCGCAGTGATCGCCGCCGAGCAGCCGCCCGCCCATCTGCTGCTCGGCAGCGATGCGCTCGGCCTCGTCACGCAGCGGCTGTCGGCCTGGCAGGACGAAATCCGCGCGTGGGAGGCGCTGACCGTCTCGACCGACGGTTGAGCGCGCACACAGCAGGCCCGGCCGCGCACACCGCTGTGCGTATGCACGGCCGGGCCGTCCGTCGCCGCTCGCATGACGGCGCGCGATGCATCGAATGAATACCTGCGCGACGCGCGATTCGCGCGCCGCATGCTGCACCGCACCCACGCGTAACTCCCGATGCCGATCGATACGCCGGCCGTCACGGATTGGTGTTAAATGGATTCGTGTGAACGGTGGGCGGCGCGCCCGATGCGGCGCGCGAAAACGGGGCGCTCCGGTGCGCGGTGTGAGTCCGGGGCGAAAGCGGTACGAAAGATCGAAATCGAATCGGGGTGTCGGCCCGGTCGAACGGACGGCAGGATTCATCTTGAATACCGAACCGCACAGTGCGCGCTACAGCCTCGGCCTCGCGGCGGAAGTGCTCGCGTCCGAACAAAGCGTGCTGAAGCTGATCACGCGCAATACGCCGCTGCCGGAATTGCTCGCCGAGGTCTGCCGGCGTGCGGAGGCGCTGCTGGGGAAAGGCGCGGCATGCTCGATCCTGCTGCTCGACGAGGACGGCGTGCACGTGCGGGTCGGCGCCGCACCGTCGCTGCCCGCGCCGTACAGCGCCGCGATCGACGGCGCGGCGATCGGGCCCGCGGCCGGCTCGTGCGGCACCGCGATGTACACGCGCCGGATGATCGCCGTCGAGGACATCGAGACCGATCCGCTGTGGGACGCATACCGGTCGATCGCGCTGCCGCTCGGGCTGCGCGCATGCTGGTCGGTGCCGTTCGAGGACGACACGGGCGTCGTGCTCGGCGCGTTCGCCGTCTACTACCGCACATCGCGCCGGCCGAGCCGTGAGGAAACCGCGCTGCTGCTCGACATCAGCAACAGCGTCGGGCTCGCCGTGCATCAGGACCGCATCGCGCAGCAGCTCGCGCGCAGCGAGGAACATCACCGGCTCGTCGTCAACAGCCTCAACGAAGGGATTCTCGTCGTGTCGCGCGACGGCGTCGTGATCGCGAGCAATCCGAGCGCGAACCGGATGCTGCGCGCGAAGGGCGAACTCGTCGGGCGCCGGATGTCGACGGTGATCCTGCGCAAGCTGTCCGAGGACGGCACGCCGATCGCGCCCGACCACTGGCCGAGCCGGCGCGCGCTGACGAGCGGGACGCCCGTGCTCGACTATACGGTCGGCTTCGGCCTCGCGGACGGCGACGTGATCTGGGTGCGCGGCAACGCGGTGCCGATCGTGAAGCCGGGCGACACGCAGGCCGCGTCGGTGCTCGTGTCGTTCCACGACATCGGCCCCGTGCGCGAAGCGCAGCAGCAGCTGCGCTACCTCGCGACGCGCGACGCGCTGACGGGCCTGTACAACCGCCGCTGGCTGTCCGACCGCATGCGCGAGCTGTTCGGCGGCCGCGATCCGGCGGGCGGCCCGGCGCGCGTCGCGATCCTGTTTCTCGATCTGGTCGGCTTCAAGAAGGTCAACGACACGGCCGGCCACGACGCCGGCGATGCGCTGCTGCGCAGCGTCGCGGCGCGGCTCGCGGCGTGCATGCGCGGCCGGCATGCCCTGACGCGCGTCGGCGGCGACGAGTTCGTGATCCTCGTCGACGACTGCGACGATCCCGAGGCGCTCGCGGCGCTCGCGCGCGAAGTGATCGATGCGATCGCGAAGCCGTTCGCGGTCGCGAACAACGAATACTGGCTCGGCGTGTCGATCGGCATCAGCATCGCGCCGCGCGACGGCGACGATGCGGCGACGCTGATGCGCAACGCCGATTCGGCGATGTACGACGCGAAGCAGCGCGGACGCAATCACTTCACGTTCTTTACCGCGCAGCTGAACCTGCGGCTGCAGCGCCGTTTCGCGATCGAGCAGTCGTTGCGGCGTGCGCTCGCGTCGAACGCGCTGCGGCTCGCGTATCAGCCCGTCGTCGACGCGCGCACCGGTCGCACGGTCGGCGCCGAGGCGCTGCTGCGCTGGACGAGCCCCGAACTCGGGCCGATGTCGCCGGCCGAGTTCATTCCCGTCGCCGAGGATACGGGGTTGATCGTCGCGATCGGCCAGTGGGTGCTCGAAACCGCGTGCCGGCAGGCGGCGGAATGGCGCCGCACGATTGCGCCGGACCTGATGCTCGCGGTCAATCTGTCGCCGCGCCAGTTCCACGACGGGCTCGTCGAATCGGTGAACCGCTGCCTTGCGCAGACGCGGCTCGATCCCGGCGCGCTCGAACTCGAGATCACCGAAGGCGTACTGATGAACGACACCGCGACGGTGCTGCCGATGCTCGAGGCGCTGACCGAGATGAACGTGCGGATCTCGGTCGACGATTTCGGCACCGGCTATTCTTCGCTCGCCTATCTGAAGCGCTTTCCTCTCCACAACCTGAAGGTCGACCGTTCGTTCGTGTCGGGCGTGCCCGATCATCGCGATGCGGTCGCGATCACGCAGGCAGTCGTCGCGATGGCGCATTCGCTCGGGATGAAGGTGACGGCCGAAGGCGTCGAGACCGAGGCGCAGTCGTGGTTTCTGCAGCAGATCGGCTGCGACATGCAGCAGGGCTACCTGTTCAGCCGGCCGCTCGATCCCGTCGACTACGCACGGCGTTTCGCGCTGGTGTGACGATCGCGCGCCGTGCGCAGTCAGCGCGCGGGCCGCGGCGGGTCGACCTCGACGCGGTTGCGGCCGTCGTGCTTCGCGCGATAGAGCGCGCGGTCGGCGGCCTCGATCAGCGCCGTCGTCGGCAGGCCGGGCGCGGGCACGATGCTCGCGCCGCCGATGCTGACCGTCACGTGGCCGGCCGTCGACTGCCCGTGCTCGAGCCGCAGCGCGTCGACCGCGAGCCGGATCTTCTCGCCGAGCAGTCGCGCGGCACCCGCCGACGTGCCGGGCATCACGACCGCGAATTCCTCGCCGCCGAAACGCGCGGCGAGATCGCCGGACGGCCGCAGGCACTGCGCGATGGTCGTCGCGACCTGCCGCAGTACGTGGTCGCCCGAGACGTGGCCGTACGTGTCGTTGTACAGCTTGAAGTGGTCGACGTCGATCATCAGCAGCGACAGCTCCGCGCGCTCGCGCGTGCCGCGCCGCCACTCGGCGGCCAGGTATTCGTCGAGATAGCGGCGGTTCGACAGCCCGGTCAGACCGTCCGAATGCATGAGACGCCGCAGTTCGAGATTGGCTTCGAGGAGCTGCTGCTGCGATTGCCGCAGTGCGCGGTAGGCATCGTCGCGCTGCAGCAGGTTCATGTACGACCGCGAGTGGTAGCGGATGCGCGCGACGAGTTCGATGCGGTCGGGCAGCTTCACGAGATAGTCGTTCGCGCCCGCCGCGAACGCGGCGCGCTTGATCGTCGGCTCTTCCTGCGTCGACAGCACGATGATCGGCACGTCGCGCGTCGCGGGATTCGCACGATACGCGTGCACGAGCGTCAGCCCGTCGGTGCCGGGCATCACGAGGTCCTGCAGGATCACGGTCGGGCGCGTGTCGATCGCCGCGGCCATCGCGTCGTCGGAGCGCGCGCAGTAGTGGAAGTCGATGCCGGCCTCGTCGATGAGCGCGCGTCGCACGGCTTCCGCGACGATCGTCTGATCGTCGACCAGCAGCACCATCGCCGGTGCATCGGCGGGCGGGTACGGCGCGTGAACGGGCGGCAGGCGCGTCGGGTCGCTAGTCATGGTCGATGCGTGGGTCTGTCATGGCGGGAAGGGCGTCGGTGGGGCGCGGCAGGTTCAGATGCGCACGAGCGTCGCGAGTTCGCCCGCGATGCGCTCGAGCGGCAGGATTGCGCGCGCGGCGCCGAGCGTCGCGGCCGCCTTCGGCATCCCGTAGACGGCGCTGGTCGCTTCGTCCTGGGCGATCGTATGGTAGCCCTTCATCCGCAGCGCCTTGAGCCCGATCGCGCCGTCGCGGCCCATGCCCGTCAGCAGCACGCCGATCACGTTGCCGGACCAGTGTTCGGTCAGGCTGTTGAAGAACACGTCGACCGACGGCCGGTACGGCGTCGCGGCCGGTTCGCGCGTGTACGCGAGCGTGCCGGCGCGCGTCATCCGCAGATGATCGTCCGTCGCGGCGAGCAGCGCGACGCCCGGCTGGGGGCGATCGCCTTCGCGCGCGACGCGCACGGTGAGCGGCGTCTGACCGTCGAGCCACTGCGCCATGCCTTCGGCGAACGCGCGATCGACGTGCTGGACGATCACGATCGGCGCATCGAAGTCCGCGGGCAGGCTGCCGAGAATCGACGCGAGCGCGCCCGGGCCGCCGGCCGACGCGCCGATCGCGACGAGCGGGCCGCCGTGCGCGCGATGCGTCGCGCAGCCGGCGCGCACGCCGCCCGGCGCATCGAGCAGACGGCCGATCTGGTCGATCTTCGCGAGCAGCAGATCGGCGGTGTCGCCGGCCGCGCCTTCGCGCAGCTGCGGCGTATCGACGGCGTCGAGCGCGCCGGCGCCCATCGCCTCGTACACGCGCCAGGTGTTCGCGCCGATGCTGCTCGTGACGATCAGGATCGCGCACGGCCGCGCGGAACGCATGATGCGCCGCGTCGCCTCGATCCCGTCGAACTTCGGCATGATCAGATCCATCAGCACGATGTCGGGCGGCTGCGCGGCGCAGAGCTCGACGGCCTGCGCGCCGTCGGTCGCGACCCACAGCACGCGGTGCTCGGGGCGCCGCGCGAGCACGCGGCGCAGTGCCTCGACCGCGAGCGGCAGGTCGTTGACGATGCCGATGTTCACAAGCGGGACTCTCCGGTCGGGTCGTTATCGTGAAGTTGGGCCGGTTTCATCGATGGGGGCCTGTTCGCATGCGCCGCGCCGGCTTCGATGGCCGGGCGGCGCGGATTGTTTTCGGTTCGCATCGCCCCGCATGCTGTCATGCGGCGCGATTCGCGGCAATCGAAAAATGGGTGAG
>NZ_KV786660.1:0-1787 GCF_001806955.1 Burkholderia sp. HMSC10F09 | reverse complement strand
CGGCGCGGTGTGCGGCCACGGCTGCACCCGCAGGCCGCGCACGCCGCGCGCGCCCCCGCACGCCGTGCGCGTGCGCGGCTGCCCGCAAGGAGGAAAGGCATGGCAGCACGGATGATCTGGAAAGGCGCGATCAGCTTCGGGCTCGTGCACGTGCCCGTGCAGCTGTTTCCGGCCACGCGCACCGTGAAACCGTCGTTCCGGCTGCTCGACAAGCGCTCGATGGACCCGGTCGGCTATCGGCAGATCAACAAGCGTACCGGCAAGGAGGTGTCGCGCGACGACATCGTGCGCGGCTACGAGTACGAGAAGGAGCGCTACGTCGTGCTGACCGACGAGGAGATCCGCGCGGCCAACCCCGAATCGACGCAGACGGTCGATATCCTGACGTTCGTCGATCAGGAGGCCGTGTCGTTCCTCTATCTCGACACGCCGTACTACCTGGTGCCCGACCGCAAGGGCGAAAAGGTCTATGCGCTGCTGCGCGACGCGCTGAAGGACAGCGGCAAGATCGGCATCGCGCTGGTCGTGATGCGCGACAAGCAGCATCTCGGCGCGCTGATTCCGGTCGGCCCGCTGCTCGCGCTCGACACGCTGCGCTGGCAGGACGAACTGCGCGGGCTCGACGAGCTCTCGACGCCGGTCGAGGACGCGAAGCGCGCGGGCGTGAGCGCGCGCGAGCTCGCGATGGCGAAGAAGCTGATCGACGACATGTCCGGCGAATGGACGCCCGAGCAGTATCACGACACGTTCCGCGACGACATTCTCGAACTCGTCGAGCGCAAGGTGCGCCAAGGGCGGATCGAGGAAATCGAGGAACGTCCGGCCGATCGCGGCCACGTGCCGTCGAACGTCGTGGATCTGACCGAGCTGCTCAAGCGCAGCCTGCGCGGCGGCGGCCGCGGTTCGGACCGCGCGGCCGCGAACGAGGACGAACACGACGAGGACGCCGACGCGCGCACGCGTAGCCGTCGTCAGCCGGCCGCGAAGCGCGGCGCGAAGACCGCCGCGAAGACGAGCGCCAAGACGGCGACGAAAACGGCCGCGAAGCGCACGTCGGCGGCCAAGGCCGGCGACAAGCGCGGCGACGGCAGCGCCGCCGCGAAAAAGACCGCCGCGCGCAGCAAGAAGCGCGCGGCATGACGCCGCGACACGCAAGGTGACACGATGGCCGGCAAGCTCGATCCGTATCGCCGCAAGCGTCATTTCGACGCGACGCCCGAACCCGAAGGCACGCGCCGCCGCCGCGCGCCGGCCGACGCGCAGCCGGCCGAGCGCGGCCGGCATCCGCTGCGCTACGTGATCCAGGAGCATCACGCGCGGCGCCTGCATTACGATTTCCGGCTCGAACTCGACGGCACGCTGAAGTCGTGGGCCGTGCCGAAAGGGCCGAGTTTCGATCCGTCGGTCAAGCGGCTCGCAGTGCACGTCGAGGATCATCCGCTCGAATACGCGTCGTTCGAAGGCGAGATTCCGGCCGGCCATTACGGCGCGGGCTCGGTGATCGTCTGGGACGAGGGCACGTGGACGCCCGAGGGCGGGCTCGCGAAGGCGCGCGAAGGCTATCGCGCAGGCAAGCTGAAATTCCGGCTCGACGGCGAGAAGCTGCACGGCGGCTGGGCGCTCGTGCGCAGCGGCCGCCAGGAAGGGCGGCAGGAGCAGTGGCTGCTGATCAAGGAGCGCGACGACGACGCGCGCAGCGCCGATGCGTACGACGTCGTCGCGCAGCAGCCCGGCAGCGTGCACGACGGCGCGGCGCGCGGGCGCGCGGCGAACGGGCATGCGCGGGC